>CAZSTM010000297.1:0-5708 GCA_964609635.1 uncultured Gemmatimonadales bacterium | reverse complement strand
GTGCAGGTCGTACCAATGGGTCACCTTGCCGGGGGCGGAAATCAGGTCGCCGCAAAAAACGATATTCCAGCCGTCGACTTCCACGCAGTATGAAATCGAATTGTCCGTATGTCCGGGGGTGTCGAGCACCTGGATGCTCCCGCCCTGCCACTCGATCAGATCACCTCCGGACACTTTCCGGTCCACCGGCACGCTCCGGCGGATTGTGTTCTGGACAGACCTGCAGTTGTACAAGTCAAAATGGACCCCAAAATCGTTCCAGAACTCTCCTGCACTCTCGATCAACCGCGCCTCCCCGGCGGGAACCAGAACTTCGAACGGATGATCGTCCAATTCGCAAAGACCCTGGAGCTGGTCCCGGTGGTGATGGGTCACAAGCACCTTGTCAATGCTGGATACGCCTGTTTCCGCCAGGCGGTTCAGGATTTTTCCCGAGCCGAAGTCTATCAGGACGGCGTGGTCACCATCCTTTATCAGATAGACATTGCAGCAGTCTCGCAGCAGGTACAGATTTTCCGAAAGTTGTTCCAGGGCTCCCGTGGGAGAAAAGTTACGCTGGTGCCTGCGGCCGGGATCACTGGGAAAGCTCCCCGTGATCTTGATTTCAGGGGCTTGATTGCCCCGGCAGAACACCAGGGGCAGGGCTGCAGCCAGCAGAATGAAAAAACGGCGGAATTTGGAAATCATCGGTCGGTCCCTCGTAAAGCATAAGTGACAGGCTTTCAAATGCAGGATTAACGGATCGAAAAACAGGAGCGCCGCCTTACAACTGACATTTTCTATTTCCAAATTGAAACCGCTGAGGATAGCCTTCTTTTTCGATTCTGAGCGGTCTCTTATTCACCATATCAAAGTTTATAATCGGGTTTTACCAATAGCACCCTTGCGGACCGGTTTTTTCAGTCGGGTGAAACCCCGCCTGTTTAGAGAAAATATCTCGCAGCTATTCGAAGTCAAGCTGTTCTATCAAGGCAACGGCCTTATCCGGCTCGGCATCCTGTACACCCTTGACCGGCACATCCAGCCCCTCCGCGGCCAGAGCCCCCTCCAGTTCCTCCATGTATGCTCCCTTTCCCTTTTTCTCTCCATCGTAATATGTTAGGTCAATACCGCAGCTGGGGCTGCCGTCAATGCCCAGTACTCCCAACACCCGGAATCCCTGCTTCCGGTACTGTTTTACCTGGTAAACCACACCTTGCGCCAGCTCTTTCAGGTAACGCCTGCCCCCGGGGGTGGAAAGCTGATCGTAGATCTCCTCCGGTCCGCCCCTTCCCAGGCCAAGGCAGCCCAGCTCCGGGCAGGTCATCTGCACAATGCCGATTCCCCTTTTAAGAAGAGTCTCCGGTATCTTGGGGATTGAGGCAGGTGTATAAGCGCAGGTGTTTATCCTGGCGTTTTGGTTCAGAATGCAGTGGGCCACGAACATCACCTTCTTGCTCCGCTTGTCATCAAAGTCAGGATAGCGCTCGATCATCCTCTCACCGTGCCGGTTCTTGACAAACTCCGTTGCTTTCAGCCCGTCCGGAAACGCCGCTCCGAGTGCCGCCAAAGCTGCAAGAAAACCCCTCCGCCCGCAAGGATCCGCTCCGAACATGGTTTCACCTCCTGAAGAATAAAAGTTACTTCTACCCGAGATTCTTCAAAGTCGATAAACGTTGTTTCAGCCCTTTTGTGATTCTGAAATCGGGTTTTGCGAGCTCCAGGCTTGAATCGAGAGATTCTTTATTGAATTTCTTATTCAATCATTAGATGGGGAATGCAGGTTTGAAGACTGAAAACAAAAATGTCGGCAAAGGCTTGACAAGTGGTTGATATTACCGCTCGATACGAGAATTGATCCCCTTCTCCAGCATGGGCGCACTCACCGGCAGCCCCAGGTCGTATGTTTCGCAAAGTCTCCAGCCGCTGTCATCGAAAGCAGGCTCCGGCCATCCGGAGGGCTCCGAGTCGGTCTCCAGGCCGCGCCAGGAGGTGCCGCTGGTTACTTTCTGCGCCACCGCGCTTTGCGAAAACACCTCGGCATAGATATTCACCGCAGGCACACGGCCCTCGTAGTTGGCTACCCTGACCGCAACTGTGTTTTCGCCCGGGAGCCACCTGTCGGTAAGCTCGATTATCCGGGCGCGGGAGCTTTCCACTATCAGGCTCAAAGTGCGCCGGCCGATGGTTTCTCCCACCGGCTCGCCGTTTAAAAAGACCTCCGCGTGGCCGGTGCCCATAACTTGCAGCAGAACTCTTTTTGGGGCTGGGGCCCCGGGGGGGATTCCGGCGCGGAAGTAAGCCCGGCGTACCCTGTTCGATTTCTCCCGGCTTGCGCTGCCCGGGGCGGCGATCCAGAATTTGTCCGCTGTGGCCTCTGGCGGAGGTTTGCCTGCACGCAAAGCTTCGATTATCGCCTCCCACTGGGCCAGCTGACGGTCAAAGAGCGCGAGGTTTAGCTCCAGGCCCTGGGGCCGGTTGTACAGCATCCAGAACCGGGAGAAACTCTCCCTGATCGCTGCATAAGATGAGTGCAGGCTCTCGGCTTTTTCGGCCAGGCCGGAGGCTTGCCCGGTGGAAAGAGCGCCGGGCACGGCCTTATGGAAAGCATCCTGCCAGAGGTATTTCCCGGCCAGGCACTCGCCGGTGGCCGCGGTAAAGGCCATCAGGTCCACAAACCAGTGGTTCGCACGCACCCCGGGCCGCAGCCTGTCGATAAGCTCTTTTACTTTAGCCATGTCGCGTTTTAAATGCGCGCCGCGCTTGCCGGCATCCCGGCTTTTCCCTGTGCCGCCGCTGTGACTCGGTTTCAGCAGCGGGTGACGCCACCAGTCGTAGATCACGAACCCCCGGCCCAGGCCGCTCAAAAGGCGATTGACCTCCAGCCAGGGCTGGGGATCATCCACGGCCAGAAAGCTGCGCCAGAAATCGCGCTCTATTGCTTCGGGGTCCACCATCAGCGGGTTCCAGGCGCAGGAGGCCGCGAATATGTAACCCCAGTAGTTTAGCTGGCGCAGGTTCGCCGCACCGTTGTCGCACCAACTCGAGGTGACCGCGCCGAGCGCACCCTGCTCGTAACCTGCACGGGTCAGGTGCTCGATGTTGACCAGCGCGCTGGGATAATCGGGATAGAATCGGCTCCAGTTGCTTATTCCGGGGCTTACCACCACATCCAGACCGGCCCGGCGGAAGCGTGAAACGCTCGGGTAATCCCCGGCGGCGTTGTAGTGCCAGTCCACCACGACCATATCGCCGGGTAGCTGATCGAGGATAGAGGGATTTTTGAGAATGATGTCGCCGTAGATCATCACCTTGCGACCCAACGCGGTAACCATGTCGTACACCCTGCGGTAGTGTCGGGCGTGCACCCCGGCGATTCCGATTTCGCGGACCAGCCGGCGGCTTTTTCCGCGGCCCACATCCCACGACTCATCGCAGGCGATGTTGAAGTACTCATCCCTGAAAGCGGGTACGATCTCGGCCAGAACCTCGCGCAGGAAACTGTAGGTTTGATCCTCGGCCGGGCTCAGGCAGGCGGCTCCGGGGAATTCGGCCAGGTGACGGTAGCTGTCCTCGAGCAGCAGGTTTTCATAGTGCCCGAGAGTCTGGAAGATGGGGATCACCCGTACGTGGCGGCGCCGGGCGAAATCTATCAGCTCGCCGACCTCACCAGGGGTAAGCGCGCCCCTTCCATCGCCGAAATCCGGGTGGCTGCGGAAAGTGAACATATCCTCCATGTAAGGCATGTAAACATTCATCTTGTAGCGGGCAAGGATTTGCACGATGGTTTTCAGGTCTTCGAGGGTGCTCGCCTGCCCGCGACTGATATCATCGCTGATACCGCGCAAACGCAGTTTGGGGCTGTCGTGCACCACCACGGAAGGCAGGCGGGCAATCCCGCCGCCGCGGCGGAACAACTGGGCCAGGGTCATCAGGGCATAGAAACGGCCTGCCGGGGTCTCGGCCGCGGCCACTGCGGCCCGGGGCCCGACGGCAACCACATACCCCTCGTCCGGGATTTCGAGCCTGTCCGCCGAAAGCCCGAAGCTCTCCAGAGCCGCGGCCACCGCTGTGCCGGGCGCAGGCGGGCCGATTAGAACCATCGGCCCCGGCGGTTCACCGGAGGCGAGCGGCTTTTTCACCGGCAGACGGCCGAAACCGAGTTCGGCGATCCAGTCGTTGAACTGGCTGCAGGCAAAGTGGTCCTCGGACCCAGTGCCCGGACAAAGCAGCAGTGAAGCCTCGCCGGTCACCGCAAACGAGCCCTCGCCCGGGATCAGCTCAGCCGGCCGGGGAAGTACCCCGAAAGCAGGCTGCCCGTCTAACTCTGTCGCTCTAAAACCCGGCATTACCATAAGATAAGCTCCTGCCAGTAAAAGGAAAATGTAACTTTTTTGTAATATCATAGGTCAAACTCACTGTCTTAGGATAGGCCGTATCCTGGCGATAAATACAAGCAGGCCGGTATTTTCGACCAATTAAGACATGGGAGAAAATGTATAAATTAGAGTAATAAAACTGTCCGTTACCCTGGGTGTAAAATCCACCAATGTCGCCCCGGGGCGGCCGGGTCATAGGTTCCTACTTCCTGTATTAATGTAATTACAAGAGGCACCCACTGAGGTCAAGCAAAATGTTGTGCGCGCTTTTTCCGGTTTCAGCCGTTCTAATCCTTTAAAGCATGCTGGTGATAAACGGACGAGGATAGAATTATTGACAATGTGTTTGGATTGCCTTATATTTTTAGGCGTGGCTAATTTTATTCTAAATTTTCTCTTATGACTTAATTTTTTACCGGCTATTAAAATGAAACCGAGTTCCGTTTTGAGCGATAGTCTTGAGGACTATCTGGAGGCGATATTCCACATAGAGCAGGCCAAGCAGGCCGCCCGAGCCAAGGATATTGCCAGGCGAATGAACGTAAAAGGTTCCTCGGTTACCGGCGCGCTGCAGGCTCTGGCCAGGCGTAAGCTGATCAACTACTCGCCGTACGATTTGATTACTCTGACCGAAAAGGGCCGCAAGGCCGCCGGCGATGTAGTGCGCCGTCATACGGCGCTACGCCGGTTTTTTATCGATGTTCTAGATGCGGATCCCAAGGAGGCCGAATCCGGGGCCTGCCGGATGGAACATGCCCTGCCGCACGGGATAATGAAAAGACTGATCGGTTTTGTCGAATACCTGTCATCCGGCCGTAAGGAAGCGGGAGCCGAGTTGATCGAGGATTTTAAAAATTACTACGATCATATCCGCAAGAAAGCGCAAGATTGACTGGAAAAATTTTTAACTCTTTCTATCATTTATGGTTATGGAAAAGGATGCCCACAAAATGACCTTGAGTAAAATCGAATCTGGAGAGACGGTGCAGATAGTTTCCATCGAGGGGGGGCGCAACCTGAAATCCCGACTGGCCTCTATGGGCCTGATTTCAGGAGTGAAAATCAAGGTTGTCAGGAACTCCGCGACCGGACCTTTTATCGTGGTGGTCAAAGGTTCCCGGCTGATGCTGGGCCGCGGCATGGCCCAGAAGATAGTGGTTTCCTGAGAATTATTCTTGTCTCATCACACAGGTGACACTCTTTGCAGAAAGCACAGAACAAAGCCATGCCGGCTCAGATCAAGGTGGCCTTGGCCGGCAATCCTAATTCCGGCAAGACCACGATTTTCAATAACCTGACCGGTTTTCGCCAGCATGTCGCCAACTATCCCGGCGTCACCGTGGAAATCAA
>CAZSTM010000296.1:0-5758 GCA_964609635.1 uncultured Gemmatimonadales bacterium | reverse complement strand
TCTTTTCTAATAATTTACTTTAAGTGTATTTATCTTTCCAGGGCCTTGTCGATCTCCCGGATGCAGGAGATCATATTGGGGTACATCTCGATGTTTACTATATTATCGGCTCTCAGGTACTCGGGGTCCCAGCGGGGCAGTGCCTGGGCGCAGGCGGACATTTTCTCGCGGCAGATTTCCAGCCGCTCGCGCGCCTGGGGGGTGATTCCCCCCATGTGGCCGATCCAGCCGAAAGCTTCCATCTGGTAGCGGCAGAAAACGGCCAGGTTGAGCATACGCTCGAAAAAAGCCACCAGGGCCTTGTACTCGCGCTCGGGGATGAGACCCCGGGTCAGGTGCACCTCGCCCAGGGCCCTGGTCACCATGCCGAGGGCCTCGTCCTTTTCGTGAAGGAACTCGTCGAAAAAGCGGTCGTCCGGCTGTTCCAGCAGCTTGAGACGGAACTGTACCGGGTGGCTGTGGTCGAAATCCGAAAGATTATTGCCCCAGTGCATCACCTCTCGCCATTTTTCATAGTCCATCACGAAGCGCAGGTTGAGGAACTGGCCGCGGCCCAGCATCATCTGCTGCATGGCCCGGCGCATGGGGCGGAAAGCGGCCACCACGTGGGGCGCGGCCTTTTTCCCATAGTAGCGCTCGGCCCAGTCCAGGTAGAGCCGGCCGACATCGGCCTCCGGGTCCCAGACCAGTTGGCTGTAAACATAGAGGTTGGCGATGCAGGGATTGAAACTTCCCCCGTACATCTTATCGTGCATACGTACGCTGTATGCTTTTTCCAGGTCATCCACTCCGCGCCTGTTGATCCGTCCGGTAGCGCCGACAATGCCGGTGGGCATGGCGTTTCGCAGGCGATACTGGTAGTAGTCGCCGATCCAGACAGGGAGACGGCTGTTGCCCCTCTGCTCGCCGGCCAGCTCGGTCTCCAGGAGGGCGGTTTTGCCGCGCACCCGTACCAGGTTGGGGTTGTGGGGAAAAGCGTCGCACCAGTCCATGGGGATGTGCTTGTGCATCACCCAGACCCCGGGATCCAGCCTGTTGGCCACGTTGGCCAGTGCGGTCTCCTGCGGGTCATCCCAGCCGAAAGTGCGGAAAATGAGTTTTTTGCCGTACTGGGAGCACTTGCGGTAAGCCATGTCGAGGGTGCGGTAAATGAGGCCCTCGCCGAAATCCACCAGGTGCACGTTGCCCTCGACCGTGGTCAGTACGATACCGTCTATTTCGGCTCCGGGGCCCTGGAAAAACTCGTCGTACTTGCTTTCCAGCCACTCGAAGAAAAGGTCCGAGCTGTAAATCAGGCTGTCGCCGTCGCACATCTGTGGGTAGGCTTTGCAGAGTTCATCCAGCACCACGAACTCATGGTGCCACATCACCACCTCGACATCATAATCGTGGCATTTGCGCACGTAGTTTTTGAGCCATTGGCGGTGGCTGTTGATCAGGCTTTCATCGCGCAGGGTGGCATCGCCCCAGGCGGGTTCCCGGGTCAGGCCCTTGACCCGGTACCGGTTAAGCTTGTCGAACTTCCTGTAAAAGATGAAATCGTCCAGGTCGGTGTCTTTGAGCTCGATCCGGTTCAGGCGGTTCTTGAGGGTCCAGGCCAGGCAGCTGTCCATGTACTCGGCGTCCCAGTTATCGTACATGGTGATCCCGCGCCAGCGCAGGGCGGGCCGCTCTATCCGCTCCTCGACAACCAGCCTGCCGAACTCGGCGCTCTTGTCGGCCAGCTCATCCAGGGCATAGTAGAGCCCCGGAAAGGAATGCGCTGCGGCCAGGGCGTGTATTCCGGTTTCGGGTTCGCTTTTCAGCAGGTAGCCGTCGCCGTTGAGGTCGAATTCCCCGAGGGCCATGCCGTGTTTGTCCGCCAGAGTGGCGAGCAGCGGATTTTCACCGTAGCCCGCTACTATCAGTGCCGGAGTGGCTTTTTTAAGATCGGCCGGGTTTACGGCAACCTGTTCCACGCCGCTGAGAGCTTTCAGGCGTTGGCTGAGGATGTCGAGCTTGGCCTTGCTTGCACCTTCAGGGACCAGCAGCACCGCCGTAGAGGGCAAAGCGGCCAGGCTGCAGGCCTCGGAGAAAGTGAGCATGATGGAGAAGAGAACGGCTCGGTACATAGAACCTCCCGATATTTGAAAATTCTTATTTAGTTTGAAATCATTCATCATGAGCCTGCGGCTCACCCGGAAACAATGAAAATGTTTTTCGCATGGGCTCATCTAGGTATGCGTCCGCATGTAGGGGCACGGCGTGCCGTGCCCATCTTGCGTGATGCCTTTTCCCTAAGGATTATTCCCTAAACCCTTGAAACACGCACACCTATATGTTTTATTTAGAGCAATATAAGTCCCGGCGGTTAGTGTAATAAAATAAGTTAAAAAAATCATGGATGAATAAAATACCTTCACACAAAGCAGACTTCAAGGCTGTTACACAAGCATGGCTGCAGGGCGGTTTCGCTACCTACTTGTGCCCGCATCGGTAGAGTTTTAAATTGCTTATCATTGGTTGACAGCCTCGGGAAACCCAACTGTCGGAGAGTGCGCGTGAGAACCTCGACAATAATACCCCTGTTGTGTCTGGCGCTTGGCTGGGCCTGCAGTCAGGACGGCGGGCCGGGACCTCTGGATAAAGAGGTTTACCGGTCTCTGAAAAAAACCAATCGCATCCATCCGCGCCTGCTGTTGACCGACCCGGTCGGCGAAAAGCTCTCTGCGGATATCGAGAGCAGCCACAAATGGCTCTGGGAGCGATTCGAAGAGGACTTGCCTGAAAAACTGAATTCCGCCGATGAGCTGCCCGAACAGCTGGGCCGCGCTCACGGTGACCTGGCGGCCGATCTTGCCTTTGCCTGGCGGGCGACCGGCCGGGACAGCCTCTTTCACCAGTCCCGCGACTACCTTCTCAGGCTGTGCCGAAAAGAGACCTGGGACCCGGATTACGAACTGGTCCTTGGTCATATGCTGATGGGCATAGCCCTGGCCTATGACTGGCTGTACCCCCGTTTGAGCAATGCCCAAAGGTCTGAGGTGGCGCTGAGGCTGGGCGAAGAAGCCGAGCGGCAGTACCGAATGATTGTCGAGAAGCGTGCCTGGTACCGCAACCAGTACCTGCAGAACCACGCCCACGTTCATTTCGGGGGCCTGGCTTTCGCGGCCGTGGCTCTGTACGGAGAGGACCCCAGAGCTCAACAATGGCTGGCGGTCTGCGTGGAATTTTTCGACCGGGTATTCCGCTTGAGCCTGGTGGACGGAGCCTCGATCGAGGGTTTGAGCTACGGAAACTACGCCCTGGAATTTGTCTTGCGCTATGCAGAGCTGGCCCGCACGGTTCTGGGGCTTGACTACTATGATAATCCCTGGATTAAAAATTACCCGCAATACCTGCTGCACAGCCTGCTGCCCAGGTTAAGCGAACAGGAGTGGGCCATGACTTTCGGCGACAACCCGCGCCACGGCAATAGTCACGGCCCGGAGCCCCAGCTTTTCCTGATCGCCGAACGCTGCCGGGATACCGGCGCCCAGTGGCTGGGCAGGAAACTGATAAATCTTCACCCCACCGGGCTGGCAAGCGCTTCCTGGTGGTCGATCCTCTGGTACGATCCCACGGTCGGCGAGAAAGCTTCCTCGAGTTATCCCACGCTCAAACATTTCACCGACCTGGGCCAGGTGATGATGCGCTCGTCCTGGGAGGACACCTCTGCCGTGCTCATCGGAATCAAATGCGGGCCTTTCATGGGCCGGGCACGCTCCATGGACACCGAATACGACCTGGGCTGCGCGCACGGCCACCCCGATGCGGGTAGTTTCCAGGTTTACGCCTATGGCCGTTTCCTGGCCTTGGATCCGATGTACACTCATTTCAAAAGGACCGCCAACCACAATACCCTGCTGATCAAGAACCAGGGCCAGCTCGGGGAAGAGGAACAGTGGTTCGCTGCCGCCGAGGCGCTTTATTTCAAACATTTTCCCGGAATAATAGAATCCCGCTCCACCGAGGAATTCGACTATGTACTGGCCGACCTGGCGCCCGCCTACCATCCGGCGCTGGGATTGAGCCGGGCTTTGAGGCATTTTCTGTTCGTCAAACCGGACATCCTTCTGATAACCGATGAATTGACTCTGAACGAGCGCGGAGTTCTGTTCAGCTACCCGGCGGACACCTTGGAACTCGGCGGGACGCTGAAATTCGAATCCGGTTATGTGGTGGGCACCCGGGGGAGCGCAGGAATCCTCTTCCAGGGACCGCCCGCAGTCTACGACATTTCGCTCAGCTACCTGGACAATGCCCCGCGCACCGGCTCGTACGCACTTCTGGTCGATGGCGATACGGTACACCTCTGGCAGGATACGGTCGAGATTACCGACACCCATCTCGAGGTGACCGAAGATGTCCGGCTGGCGAACAACAGCTCGATATCCTTCTGCGCAGACCCGATGGGGCAGGGGGCTAAACTGATCAAGATCACTCTTTGCAGCCGCGAGGTGCGGACTCCGCGGGATATACAGTGGCTGCTGCACTTCGAGCCGGAAGCCGAGCTTAAACGCTATTTCACCCGCATCGAGGCCGCTCTCGGCTCGGTTTGCATGGATGTCTATCCCCTGGCTCCGCCGCAGCGAAAACACCAGTGGGACCTGTATCAGATAAAAGAAGGCAGCAGGATGAAACAGACCCGCAGGCTTTTAATCAGTCCGTTATTCGCCGACAGTTCGGTCACCATGGTTAACCTGCTGCATGCACGAAAGAGCGATACTCCTTCCCTTGAATGGTTAAGAGGCGACTTATACCGGAACATCGTAACCGTTCGCTGGATAAGGGACCGGAAAACCACCGTGCTGACTTTCAATCTGGAAAGCCGGGAGATTGAGCTAAAGAAACAGTGACAAAAAGACAAAGAGACTAAGAGACAGAGAGACAGAGAGACAAAGAGACAAAGAGACAAAGAGACTAAGAGACAAGGGGACAAAGGCACAAAGGGCCCCACCCCAAAAACTGTAGGGGCACGGCGAGCCGTGCCCGTTGAATCTCGATAAATTTTCATTCATTTCCGGATGAACCATTGACTTATGAGAGGCCGGCTCCTGGTTTCTGCATCCCTTCTTTTAAGGGAGTGTGCCCCAACAGTTTTCTTTTTTATTAAATGCGATAATATTTGGATGAATTTTATTCGAGGAGCAATAAATGGAACTTTTCGTACCCGGCAGGGTCTGTCTTTTCGGCGAGCACTCCGACTGGGCCGGGGGCTATCGCCGGACCAACTCGGAGCTTGAAAAAGGTTATACGCTGCTTACGGGAACCAACCAGGGCATCCGCGCGCGGGTAAGCTCCCACCCGGGCAAACTGGTGTTGCACTCGACCATGGAGGACGGCCGCCGGATCGGCCCCTATGAGATCCCCATGTCCAAGGAAGCCCTGCTGGCGGAGGCGGAGAAGGGGGGCTTTTTCAGCTACATAGCCGGAGTGGCCTACCAGATCATGACCTTTTATCCGGTTAAAGGGTTGGTTGTCGATAACTACAGCACCGATTTGCCGATTAAAAAGGGTCTGAGCTCCTCGGCGGCGGTCTGCGTGCTTACCGCCCGGGCTTTCAACAGAATCTATGACCTCAAGATGACTGTTCGCGGAGAGATGGAGTTCGCCTACATGGGGGAGATTATCACCCCCAGCCGCTGCGGCCGCATGGATCAGGGATGCTCCTACGGCAACCGGCCGATATTGTTGATCCTCGACCGCGATGTGCTGACCGTGGAAGAGGTGACCGTAC
>CAZSTM010000295.1:0-5766 GCA_964609635.1 uncultured Gemmatimonadales bacterium | reverse complement strand
AGGACCATTTCATCATCTCGGTGGCTTCCGAGGTAATGGCCATACTCTGCCTGACCACCGGCTTCGAGGACCTGGAAAAAAGACTCGGCGGGATCGTGGTCGGTTACAATTTCGACAGGGAACCGGTGTTCGCCCACCAGCTCGAGGCGGCCGGCGCCATGACTCTACTGCTGAAAGATGCAATCAAGCCGAACCTGGTTCAGACCCTGGAAAACGGACCGGCATTCATCCACGGCGGGCCGTTCGCCAATATCGCTCACGGCTGCAGCAGCCTGATCGCCACCCGCACGGCCCTGGGAGTGACGGATTACGTGGTTACCGAGGCCGGTTTCGCCGCGGAGCTGGGAGCGGAGAAATTTTTCAATATCAAGTGCCGCATCGGTAACCTTAGCCCGGACTGCGCGGTAGTAGTGGCTACCGCCCGGGCCCTTAAACTGCACGGGGGAGTCGGTCTCGAACAAACGCACCAGGAAAATCTCGAAGCCTTGAGAGCCGGTCTGGCCAACCTGGACAAGCAGGTGGAAAATGTCCGTATTTTTGGTGTGCCGGCAGTGGTGGCCCTGAACCGTTTCCTGAATGACTCCCAACGCGAGCTGGAGCTGATTGCCGAACACTGCAGCAAGCTTGGACTGCCCGTGTCTTTCTGCGAGGTCTGGGAAAAAGGCGGCGCCGGGGGCGAGGACCTGGCCGAAAAGGTGGTTTCGGTTATCGAAGAAAAAAAATCCGACTTGCATTTCCTCTACAATGTGGAGGACAGCATTCCCTGCAAAATCGAAACCATCGCCCGAAGACTTTACGGCGCCAAAGGTGTGGAGTATCTCGCCCCGGCGCAAAGAGATATCCAGATGCTGGAAAAATTCAGCCTCGACAACCTGCCGATCTGCATGGCCAAGACCCAGTACTCTCTGAGCGACAACCCGGCCCTGCTGGGCCGGCCCATGGGGTTCAAGATGACCGTGCGCAGGATCAGTCCCTCCACAGGAGCCGGCTTCCTGGTAGCTTTGACCGGGGATGTAATGACCATGCCGGGCCTGCCTAAAACACCCGCGGCGACCAGAATGCGTATCGAAAAGGACGGGAAGATACACGGCCTGTTTTAAATAAAGTTTGGAAAAACAAGCTTCCAAGCCGATCTTTTACCCAATCGAACAGAAAAATGACCCCCTCGGGCTCGAACCGCGCCTGGAGGGGGTTTTTATTTACTTCCTCTTAGCGGCAAATCATCGCCTGCTGCGCAATTTTCCCAGCAGCCTGAGAATTTCAACGTATAGCCAGATCAAGGTGACCATCAGGCCGAACGCCGCGTACCACTCCATGTATTTCGGCGCACCGCCTGCCACCCCGGTTTCGATAAAATCAAAATCGAGCACCAGGTTCAATGAGGCTATCACCACCACGAACAGGCTGAAACCGATACCGATCAATCCGCTCTCGTGAATAAAAGGCACCCTCACGCCGAAAAAACCGAGCACAATGGTGCCTAAATAGACCAGCACAATGCCGCCGGTAGCCGCCGCCACCCCCAGTTTGAAATTATCAGTCACCTTGATCAGCCGCGACTTATATGCCAGCAGCAGGCTGAAAAGCACGCTGAATGTCAGGAATACCGCCTGAACCACAATTCCCGGGTACATAGCCTCGAAAATCCCGGAAATACCTCCCAGGAACAGTCCCTGCAGCAGGGAATAGATCGGCGCGGTCACCCCTGCCCACTGCCGGCGATATACGGTCAGCAGTGCTACCAACATGCCGCCGAGCAGTCCTCCCCACATCCAGTATTTGGCCTCTTCGGGATGCCCGGCACCGTAAAACCTGTTCCAGGTCCAGCTCGCGGAAATCAACAGGAAAATCAGCATCACTGCGGTCTTGTTGACCGTTCCCTGGAGGGTCATCACCCTGGTGGAATCTTTTACCGGCCCGAATCCGGTGAAGGTTTTGTCGTTAAGGGCCGGGTTCTTGGTTCTCATCATGTGGACCTCCCCTCTTTACCTGTCAGGATCACCACGGCCACGGCCCGCTCGCGGTCATGGGAGAGCGACACCTGGCCCGAGACTACGCCGAAAGATTCGGCGAACTCGGCGGTTTTCCCGTTAAACTGCAGCAGCGGCTTGCCCTTTTCATCCTTGATTATTTCGATACCCTTCCAGAACACCTCGGCGGACCAGCCGGTGCCCAGGGCTTTCATTCCGGCTTCCTTGGCAGCGAAACGAGCGGCGAAATGAGGATACGGGTCAGACATCGAGCGGCAGTAAGCAATTTCGGCCGGGAGAAACACCCGGCGCTCGAAACGCTGCCCCGAGCGGCGCTCCAGTGCCTCCCGGATACGTGCAATCTCTATGGTGTCTATCCCTAAGCCGATTACTCCGAACGGCAGGTTTTCTTCTCCGGGCATCGGTTATTCCCTGAAAGTTAACGATCGCCTTTAAGAAAAACAGAGTGGAAGCGGTCTGACTTGAAAACCTGGGCCAAATTATACTATATTCTGTTTTGAAAAAAATAAGGAGTCAGAAGTCAGAATACAGAAGTCAGAATAGAATATTCATGTAGTTAAATGCAAGACATGTCGCGCGTCGAGATACGCAGATCCTGGTTCCTGGTTAATACTTTTTACTCTGTGCCTTTGTGCCTGTTTTTCTTCTGACTCCTGACTCCTGTGTTCTGACTTCTTTTTAATCTTCCTTAGTTTGCAAGATTAAATTATAAGTCATTATTAATTTTGTCCACCTTTAGTGCTGGAATGCCTTGAGGTAATCTGCCATGGACGATCAAAACCGCGAGCTTTTCGGCCTGCCCGGCGAGGATGGAAAAAACGCCGAGTTCAGCCCGCTGGCCGACCGCATGCGCCCGAGAAGCCTGGAGGAGTTCGAGGGCCAGGAGCACCTGCTGGGCCCCGACGGAGTTCTTCGGCGAATGATCGAGCGCGACTCTATCGGCTCGATGATCTTCTGGGGGCCTCCGGGCAGCGGCAAGACTACCCTGGCCCGGATAATCGCCGGCCGGACCGGCTCGGCCTTCGAGCATTACAGTGCGGTCACCTGCGGAGTCAAGCAAATCAAGGAGGCTGTGGTCCGAGCCACGGAAAACCTCAAGCTTTACCGGCGGAAAACCATCCTCTTCCTGGATGAGATCCACCGTTTCAACAAGGCTCAGCAGGATGCGCTGCTGCCGCATGTGGAGACCGGTCGTTTCACTCTTCTGGGCGCAACCACTGAAAATCCCTCGTTCGAGGTCAACAGCCCCCTGCTGAGCCGGGTCCAGGTTTTCGTGCTCAAACGCCTCGAAAAAAAACACCTGGAACGGATTGTCCGCCGCGCCATCGGGGACACCGAGCGCGGCCTGGGCCGGCCGGGCCTGAAACTGGAGCCCAAGGCCCTGGATCTGCTGCTCGAGGCTGCGGACGGCGACGCCAGGGCCGCGCTTACCGGTCTGGAAATGGCCGCCATGTACGTGACAGAGCAGACCGGGAAAAAAGCTCCCAGGAAAAAAATCACCCGCGCCATGATGTCCGAAGCCCTCCAGCGGAGACTGCTGCAGTACGACCGTCAGGGAGACCAGCATTACGATGTGATTTCGGCTTTTATTAAAAGTCTGCGCGGCAGCGACCCCGATGCGGCGCTCTATTACATGGCGCGCATGCTGGAAGCCGGAGAGGACCCGCTGTTTATCCTGCGGCGCGCCATCATTTTCGCCGCCGAGGACGTGGGCAACGCCGACCCGCAGGCTCTCTCGGTGGCCGTGGCCGCGCACCGGGCGGTCTCGGTGATCGGACTTCCCGAGGGCGCTATCGTGATGAGCCAGGCGGTAACCTACTTAGCCTGCGCACCCAAAAGTAACTCGAGCTATGTGGCTCTCACCAAAGCTCAGGAAGCCGCCCGCTCCGCCATGAGCGAACCCGTGCCCCTGCACCTGCGCAACGCCCCCACCGCCCTGATGAAAGCCCTGGGCTACAGCGAAGGCTACAAGTACGCTCACGACTTCCCGAAACACTACGCCGCCCAGCAGTACCTGCCCGATTCCCTGCTGGGGAGCAAGTTCTACGAGCCGAGCTCATTCGGTTTCGAACGCGAGATCGGCAAACGTCTGGACTGGTGGAAAAAACTCAAGCAAAAACAGGAGGAAGAAGCCGGGCGGAAGAAAGATAAAACGGAGGATTAGAGCTTGACCCTGATCAGCTTTGTCGGGATCTGCAAGAGCTTCGGCTCCCACACGGTTTTCGAACCCGCCACCGGCATCCTCCGGCGCGGCGACCGGGTGGGCGTGGTCGGACCCAACGGTGCCGGTAAGACCACTTTCTGCCGCGTGCTTGCAGGTCTCGAATCCCCGGACAGCGGGCAGGTGCATCTCGACAAGCGGCTGCGCTTCCACTACATGGAGCAGGAACCGCGCCTGGAGAGCCGCCGCAGCGTAATCGATGAACTAACCGGCTCCAGCGGCGAGATCCGGCAACTGGAAACCCGGATCGAGGACTACCGCAGCAGACTCGACGCCGGGGAGGAGCTCGTCCGCGATGAACTGGAACATTACGGCGAAATGATGGAGCGTTTCCGGAGACTTGAAGGGTACAGCCTGGCCTCCCGCGCGGAAAAATTGCTGGCCGGCCTGGGCCTGGGCGAAGAGTTTTTCTCCTCTCCGGTGGGTACTTTAAGCGGCGGACAGCGCAGCCGCCTGTGTCTGGCCAAAGCCCTGATCGAAGAGTCCGAGCTTCTCTTTCTGGATGAGCCGACCAACCACCTGGACCTCAAGGCCATTGAGTTCCTGGAAAACCTCCTGGTCGAGACCTCCTCCACGGTGGTGGTTATCTCACACGACCGCGAATTTCTCGACAGGGTAACCGGTCGCACGGTGGAAATCCTCGACGGTCGGGTGAGGCAGTTCAACGGTAACTACAGCGCTTTCTGTGAATGGGCCCGGGCCGAGGAGGAAAACCAGGCGCGCACGCAGAAAAACTACGAACGCAAGGTTGAAAAAATCGAGAACTTCATCCGGCGCAATCTCTACGGCCAGAAAAGCCGTCAGGCCCAAAGCCGCCGTAAGATGCTGGAACGTCTCTCACCACCGCCCGGGTTGAAAGGCAAGGCGGACACCCCGAAATGGAATATCGAGCTCAACGTCAGGGGCGGCTCCCTGGTCCTGGAGGCCCGTGGTATCACCAAAGCCTACCCGGACAATCCTCCCCTGTTCGAGAACCTCGACCTGGTGCTTACCCAGGGTGAATCCCTGGCGGTAATCGGTGATAACGGCACCGGCAAGTCCACCCTGCTCCAGGTACTGGCAGGCAAACTGTCTCCGGACTGCGGTACGCTCAACCGTGGGCATCTGGTGTCCGTGGCTTACCTGCCCCAACAGGTAGAGAGGCCCGCGGATACCTGCCAGGTGATCGATTACCTGGCCCGGCAGGTCCCGGAAATGACCCTAAGCCGGCTGCGTGAATATCTGGCCCGTTTTCTTTTTACCGGCGAAAGGGTGGAACAGAGCCTCGATACCTTGAGCGAGGGAGAATTCCGTCGCCTGGTGCTGGCGGGCCTGATAAGCTCCCGGGCCAACCTGCTGTTGCTCGATGAGCCGACCAACCATCTGGATATTTACAGCCGCGAAGCCCTGCAGAGCGCCCTTACCGAGTATCCCGGCACCCTGGTTCTGATCTCCCACGACCGGCGGCTGCTGGCCGCCCTGGCCGACCGGTTCCTGGAGTTCAACGCACCGGGCCGTGCCGCGGGGAACCAGGATAAAATAGTTGAATATAGCGGTGATTATTCTTATTATAAA
>CAZSTM010000294.1:759-5789 GCA_964609635.1 uncultured Gemmatimonadales bacterium | reverse complement strand
GGCGGTTGGTTGCGGTCGGCTACCGTAATCGACACCTCGACATTCGCGGTCTGGGCGCCGTCACCGGCCATAAAGGTTATCCGGTAATCGCCGGCCTGGTCGAACTCGGGCACCCAGCTGAAATCACCGCTTAACTGGTCCAGGTTTGCTCCGTCGGGCAGCTCGCCCGAAAACAGTTCGAGTTGCTGGCCGGAGGCATCCTGGGCTCTGACCGTGAACTCGAGCGTGTCGCCCTCCTGGATCGACCATTGAGTGGGCACCGAGATACTGGGCGGCCGTGAAACATCGAGCACGGTTATTTTAACCAGTTCGTTGTCGGTCAGCTCACCATCGCTGGCAATAAAACTCAGGTAGTAGATGCCGGCCTGAGTAAAGTCCGGCTGGAAGGTGAAAACTTTGTTCTGATTATCGTACGCGCTGTTTTCCGGAAGCGGGTTGACAAATATGGAAACCGTCTCACCCTCGGGATCGGTTCCCGAAACCGACACGGCGAGAGTGTCTCCTTCGCTGACCCTCAGCGAGCCGATTTCGCCAAGTATCGGGGGCTGGTTTATCGAATCGCCCACGGTGATGATTATGGTCCGGCTGTCGCTGGCCTCAGCCGGATCGGTAACCATGAAATTCACGGCGTAGCTGCCTTCTTGATCCGGAGTCCAGGTGAACAGCGGTGGGTCGGCGGCAGCGTCGAAAACTGCTCCCTGGGGCAGGCCGGTGGCCGAGTAGGTCAGCACGTCGCTGGAGTCGGGATCTTCGGCCTTGACCTCGATAGAGACCGCGTCGTTGACTCCGACCGGCACATTTTCCAGGTCCTCCAACTGCGGGCGGCGGTTTTTATCCACCACGGTAACCGTGTTGGACACCGAGTATGTCTGGCCGTCCTCGGTATCGACCGAGAAAGTCAGTTCGTAAATACCCGCCTGCTCGAAATCCGGCCGGAAGCGAAACATACCGCTGACCACATCGAAGCCGGAGTTGTCCGGCAGACTGTCCGGTTCGGCGAATACCACCCGGCGGCCATCCGGGTACCATCCGTAAACCTGGAAGCGCAGCTCATCTCCCTCGCTGACCGTGAAATCATCCAGGGGATTGAACGCCGGCACCAGGACCACCGGGTTTACGGTGATAATCACATCCTGCTCGGTGCGGAAACGACCGTCGCCGACACCCACCACCATGTGGTAGTTACCTTCCTGGAAGTAGCCGGGTGTCCAGGTGAAAAGCCTGCCGTTCGGGTCGAAGAATGCGCCGCGAGGCAGCTCCCTGGCGTAAAAGCGTAACCTAAGGTTGGGATCGATTTGATCCTCGTTGGTGACACCCACAGAGAAGCTGATCTCCTCTGCCTGATTGCCTGCCATGGAATCGATGGGTTCGAGAGTCGGAGGCAGATGCGCCTGACCGACTACGATGTGCACAGGCATCAGATCACGCGCGCCCCTGCTGTCGGTAACCGAGAAGACCAGCATAAAGGGGCCGCTCTGTTCGGTTGTGGGAGTCCAGGAGAACTCTCCGGTATCGGAAATGAGGCTGGCGCCGGCCGGCAGGAGGATGTTGCCTTCAGGGTCTGCGGCGGCAGCGTAAGTCAGCACCTCGCCTGGGTCCGGGTCGACGGCTATCAGCTGGAAGTTGATCAAATTTCCGACTTCCGACTGGACCAGAGGCATCTGGACAAACCTCGGCGGGCGGTTTGCGCCGATTACAGTCAAGGTATAGGTGTGGGTGGCTTCTCCTCCGCGTCCGTCCCGTACCGTGACAGTGAATGAATGTTCTCCTGCGCTGCCGAAAGGCGGAGTGATACTTAACACATTATTGAACAGGAAGGCACCCGGAGGCAGGGGGGCTACCGTGAAAGTCAGCCGGTCACCGTCCTGGTCCGAAGCCGGCAGCGGAAAAGCGAAGGGACGTCCCTCGTAAAGCTGCAGGGGTTCGGGAAAATCCTGGAGCACCGGCGGCTGGTTGACCCTGATGATCCCGATGCGCAGGACACGCGAGGATTCAGCACCCCTGGAATCCCGGGCCATAAAAGTTACCAGAATCTCTTGACGGGTGGGGCCGAGGCGCGGCACGGTCAGTACATAGGTCCCGGTGCCGTCCCCGTTGTCGGTGAACACGGAACCCGCAATCTGCGCGCCGGGGATGAACAGGGAGACCGCATCTCCCTCGGGGTCCTGGGCCTCCACGATTACGGTAATCTCCTGGCCTTCCAGGGCTTGTATTTCACCGAACGGCAGTATCGAAGGGGGACGGTTCTGGACGGCGATCACGGCTTGATAGCGGCTTTCGCCCAGTTCGTAAACACCCATCAGCACACTATTTTGGAATTGCAGCTCCATGAATAACGGCCAGATTTTTACCCGATCGCCGATCGCCTGCCTGATTCTTCCGGCCCAGGCTCCGCTCGGGTCGCTGATCCTGCCGCTGATCCGGTCGGACTGCAGGACAAAAGTAATCACAGTGTCTTCCGCCTGATGAGTTCCCGTACCTGCCAGGCCGTTTCCATCTGCTGAGAGCTGGGCACTGAAAACAACCTGCCCGGAGGCTTGTTCATCGAACTCGCTGGCGTCCAGAGAGAAGGCCAGCAAAGCGGTGGCCGGGTCCCAGACCACATTCGAGAGCGAGGGCAGTTGGCTCGGTACAACGACGTCTGTGGCCAGCGGCAAGACAATTATCCGGTTGGCCAGAAGACTGCGGTCCGCCTGGACTGCGCCGGTGATCTCGACCTTGCGGTTGCGCAGCGAATCGACCGGTATGCCAAGAACCTGTCCTTCCAGATTCTGGATCAACGTACCGGCGAAAACAATCACCGGTACGTTGATTTGCTGGTTCCTCTGGTCGAGGAAGGAAAGCACCAGGGAGCCCCCGGTTATGGAGCTGACTCTTCCCCGCAGAGTGATTACATCTCCAACCTGCGGTCCCTCGCCCGGCTCCTGCTCGAGCGATCCGCCGCGGGTAATTGTGCCGGTAACCGAACCGCCGGAACTGAACAGTTCGGCCAACAGCGGAACTCCCTCATTGTCCACTCCGCTCCAGGTGCCGGTCAGTTTACCGGGTTCACCGAAGATCTTGTTCATAACGAGGGTGACCTCTTCACCTTCGAATTCGAATCCCCCGGTAACATGATTGAAATCCGGGGAGACATTGAGCACAGTGGTTATAATAAGTTCAGGCTGTTCAGGGAAGGGCTCGTTGAAGTCAAAATCGAAGGTGAAAACCAGACCAGCGATACGACCGTTCAGGATATGGAATTCAGCCACTTCGAGCATTTCGTCGCGTTCGATCCATACCGTGTCTGCAAGTATCACCCGCTGGTCGACAATTATTCCCATACCACGTGCAAAATCGTCCACAGCCAGGTCTTCCGGAACCGCCGGAACCATCTCGCCGGCTTCATCGATAAACCATTGGGTGGTCTCGGTAGTCAGTATCTTTACCGTGAAAAACAGGTTTTGTTCGGGATGCTTGGTTTCCAACGAGAAGCCGTCGTCCTCAATAGCGACCACCCGGCCTCCGAACCATTCATGCATCGGCGGGGGAACCACCACCACTTGGGCCAGCATGGTTCCGTCAGGAGAGACTTTTCCTCTTACCGCAACGAACATCCCGCCCATGATGTCTTCGGCAGTGAGAGGTTCCTGGGTATTTTCGCGGACAATAGCGGTATTTTCGTCCAGGAGCACGTTCAGGACAATGATCCTGTTCTCGGGGTCGCGGGTTTCAAATTCGAACCCTTCCTGGGTCAGGGCGATAACCTTGCCGAAAACCGCACGGAATCTGCCCTGAATCAACCGGATAGAGACGGCATCCACCGTTCGGCCGTCTTCGGCAATTACTCCTTCAACCTCTATAAGATCATCTACGCTCAAATCCTCCAGGGAAATCTCTATTTCCTCCGGACCTACAACAATAATGGTGGATTCGATTATGTTGACGGGAGCCTCAGCCGGCTCCATCTCCGGAGGTTGAATGGCGACCAGCAGTGTAGTCTCATCGATCGCCGATATCTTGCAGAACAGGGACACCTGATCCCCGGGACGAGGTATGCGCTGGTCCAGCCGGACTTTCACCGCAAGAATACTACCGTCATCCTCCAGCGTTCCAAAACCCTCCACAATGTCGCCCACAACGATATCGGCCAGGGTGATCGGGTTTTCCACCTCATCAAAGACCATGGTGTTTTCATCGACCTTGACGGTGATCCTGGTAGTGTCGCCTTCCGGAGTGTCTTGAGCGACTACGATAAATCCTTCCCCGGAATCGACCATCTTTCCATAAAAATGTGTTTCCTCGGGTCCCGGTCCGGGTCCCGGGCCTCGCCTGATCTTGAAAGCCTGTATCTCGCCGGTCTCGGTGGGCCGGCCTTCGCCGTGGATTTCCTCGCCCACCACCAGGTCGGCCGGGGTGAGGGGATTGCCCTGTTCGTCCTCGATAAGTGTCTCGGTCCCCACCAGCAGGCGGACCTGCATGGGTACGCCGTCGGGGCCCGGGAACTCGATCACCAGGTAGTCGAGGTTCGGCCCGATCTCGACTATTGCACCGGCAAATAAGCCTTCCTCCGGGCCGGGAGGGCCTTCTCCCAGGCCGATGATGTAGGCATAGACGGTTTCCACGCCGGTTTCATCCAGGCGTAATTCACCCTCTCCGTAGATGGTGATACCGGCAACGATGTTTTCGACCGGTATGGTCTGGCCCTGTTCATCCACGATTTGGGTCGTCTCGTCGTAGGTGACTGTAATCGAGACCGCTTGACCCGCAGGGTCTAGGTGCTGGATTTCAATGAATCCGACTCCGGTGGAGACCACTTCTCCCTGGAAATGGATTTGTTCAGGGCCGGGTCCAGGCCCCTGGCCAAGCCTGATCTTGAAGGCCTGTATCTCGCCGGTCTCGGTGGGCCGGCCTTCGCCGTTGATTTCATCTCCGACCAACAGGTCGGTCAGGGCAATGGGGTTGCCCATGTCGTCCAAAATCTCGGTGGCTGCATCCACCAGCAGGCGGACCTGCATGGGTACGCCGTCGGGGCCCGGGAACTCGATCAC
>CAZSTM010000294.1:0-659 GCA_964609635.1 uncultured Gemmatimonadales bacterium | reverse complement strand
CAGGTAGTCGAGGTCGGGTCCGATCTCCACAACCTGCCCGGCGAAGAAGCCTTCCGGCTGGATGGGGCTGTCGGATACCGTGACGGAAAGGACTTTCATACTGCCGTCGCTTTGGACTTCGGCTATACCGTAAACGAAATTCCCGACCTCGATAGAAACGGTATTACCGTCTTGATCCACGATGATGGTATTGGCATCGATAGTCCCTCTGTCCGTACCGGATTCTCCGGTAGTGGGGTCTTCCCAAAAGATTTCAATAAAGTCGGCTCCCACCTGGGTAACCTGGCCGCTGAACGGGAATCTGTCTCCGGGCTTCGGACCGGGGTGTAGAATGATCTTGGCGGCAACCATGTTGCCTTGGGCATCCGGTTCACCTTCACCTTCTACAAAGTCATCCAGGTTGATGTCTGCGAAACTGATACCGGCTCCGGATTCATCCTGCAAGATGGTTGCGGCGGTGATAATGACTCTTTCCTGGCCTGTCTGTCCGGTTGCCGGGTCTTCCCACTGCAGCACCAGGAAGTCTGCTCCCTTTTCGACCACTTCCCCGCCGAACCTGGATGGGCCGGGCTCCGGCCCCTGGCCTCGCCTGATCTTGAAAGCTTGTATCTCGCCGGTCTCGGTGGGCCGGCCTTCGCCGTGGATTTCCTCGCCCACCA
>CAZSTM010000293.1:0-5792 GCA_964609635.1 uncultured Gemmatimonadales bacterium | reverse complement strand
ATAGAAGTAGCAAAAAGACAGCCGGAGACTTGCGCGGCCTTCTGCGCAACAAGTAGCAGCCGAGCCGAGCAGGAGCCATGCATAACGTGGCGGAGATCCGCCCCTCTCTCGCGTGTCATTCTGAATCCTAAGTGGTTAAGAAATGTCCCATGCTTGACGGAGCATGACAAGTGGCGCCTGATACGGCAGCAGAAAAAGCCCCTCCAGGATCAAGGCGGACCGGGTCGGTACAGTCATCGGGTTCGGTTCGAGGTAAACTGGGCTCTTTGCGCTCGGGTAGGCGCAGTATTATCGGGATGCAGGTTACCTCCACCATCCTCCGGATGATCGAGATCGACAAAAGCGTCAGCCCGCCGAGGGTGGTCAATTTCTCTTCCATTGACCCCTTGATGGAGAACATTACCGAGGCCGCGGACCAGATTCGGGGCCTGATGCACGAGAAGGGGATTACGGCTCGGGTGGTTAACACTCTGGTTTGCGATAAAGGGGTGGAGCATCGCCTGATTGCCCTGCCGGTTCTGGGTCGCGGCGAAATGCAGGGGATGGTGCGCCGCGAGGTGAAAAAAGTCGTTCCCGAGGCCAAGCCCTCAGACATAACTTTTGATTTCTGGCGGGATAAAAATGTCAAGAAGTCCACACGCAAGTCGGATGTCCTGATTGGGGTGGTACCCAGGGAAAGCCCGGAGAAGATAATCGCCCTGATGGAAGCCGTGGAACTCGAGACCCAGGTTATTTCCACGGTGCCGCTGGCTCTTATTGCCGCGATGAAACTCATGGTCGGCCAGGTCGAAGATAAGGTAGTATCGATGATCCATCTCGAACGCCACCGTAGTCATCTGGTAATCGCCAACCGCGGCAACTGGGTTTTCTCACGTGAGTTCCCCACCGTACTGGCCAAGGAGGAGCCCGAGGAGCCCGAAGACCTGAAACTGGACGCCAGGCGCAAGTTCGCCAGCGCCAGATACATGGTCGACCAGGATCGCCTGCTCACGGAAGTCAACCGCAGTTTCCTCTATTTCAAACAGCGCTTTCGCGGAGAGGGAGTAAGTCTTTCCATCCTGAGCGGTGAAGCTGTTAACCTGGACAAAATCTCTGTCGAGTTCACTAAAAATCTGGGAATCGCGGCAGAGATTTTCTCCCCGGTCAGCGGTCTCCAGTACCAGGACCTGGGCGAGCGCGCCGGGAAACTCGAGCGCATCTTCCCCTCCCTGTCCCTGCCCCTGGGTGCCGCCATGCAGTCGGTCCGGGAAGCCAGGCTGAACTTTGTCCCGGCATCCTACATCTCCCGTCGCAAAAACCGCCTGCGCAAGGTGCTGATGACGGCCGTTTCGGTCGCCCTGCTGACTGTCATAACCGCAGGCTACGTGATGCTGCGCGGCTCGAGTAATGAAGCCGAGCGCCTCTATAAACGGAAAGTCCGGGAAAATATGGTTACCCAGTTGAACAAAAATCTCGAAAGAATCTCGCTGGTAACTAATGAACGGAGCCTGGCCGAAGCCCGAAAAAAGTTCCTCGGAAAGTTCACAGGCCAAAAGGGACCGGAACAGCAACTGCTGGTGGCTTTAAGCGGCCTGGTCCCGGACGATGTCGTACTCTACCGGGTATGGCTGGATAAATCAAATGGAAACCATGCTGAGATCGTAGGCAAGGTCGAAGGCAGGGCTGACTCCAACCCGGATGCAGCTTTTAACAAGTTTTATCAGGGGCTTCAAAATTCCGGCCTTTTCTCCGGGATGGAAGAGGCGCAGACTGAAATCACCCGTGATAAATCCGGTGTCGCACAACTTTCATTCCAAGTCGATTGTTTGCTGAGTGAGTGAACCTTCTCTTTTCAGACTGCCATGCCCATACCGACAGGCATAAAAAAGGTTATCACCCCGCTGTCGATTCTTCTCTTTTTCGGGGTCATCTGGTTCGGTCTCTACGAACCGCAGTTGACCAGGAGCAAGGAATACCGCGGCAAGCTGAAAGAGCTTGAGCAGCAGCTCGACAGCATAATGCGGCAGGTCGGGTCATATGAACCGCCTACCCCGGAAGAAACCGACGAATGGCAGCGTCTGGCCAATGAGCTCGAGCGCAGAATCCCCCGGGAACGTCGGGTCACGGAACTTTACGCCTTTATCTCCGATCTGGCCCAGAAAAATCGGCTGGGTAATTTCGACCGCCGGGTGATCGAGGGATCGGAAAACGAATTCGAAGAAGACGGCATCAAGCGCAGCAGCTTCGATCTGGAGCTGACTTTCGATGGCGAATATCATACGTTGGTGCGCTTTCTGGCCGGATTGCGCTCGCTGGATCGTCTGGTTGAGGTGGATAAGCTCGAGGTGATCAGAAAACCGCCACTGGTGGGGGTAAGGATAGTTTTACGGAGCTATTACTCCTCCTGATAAGCATTCGGCCGGCGGCAAGGCTTGCCGTATTCGCTAGGAAAAAAATGCCTCACTGTGTATAAACGGACTTTTCTCGGCTTGATTCTTGGATGGTTTGTTTTTTGCTGAATAACGGGTAATAGCGTGCTGCTTGAATATTTTTCATGGTAACTAAGAGAATCAGGAAAAATATTCCATAGAAAAAGCCCTATACCCGGGAGGGAGCAATGAGATTCAGACTTCACAAATTGATTTCGTCGATTGGGATAATGCTCATCACCCTGATGGTCATCTCGATCATTACCTCTGCCGCTTGCTTGCGCAGACAGGTGGACCCCCGTTCCAAAGCGCCGGAACAACCGTCCGGCGGCCTGATAACCCTGCGTGAAGAACCGCCGAGCGAGGAACTGTCCGAGTTGGCTATGCCCCAACTGGAGGAAGAAAAACAGCCGGATTACACTTTCAACAAGACTGAAAACATATTCGATATCGATCTGGTGAACCAGGACCTTCGGGCCACCCTGCAGTCGATGTGCGACATGCTTTCGCTCAACCTGGTGATGGACCCTGAGGTGCAGGATTCGCTGACAGTCAGACTCAAGAGTGTGACTTTTTTCAAGTTCCTTGAGGTGGCCCTGGAAAAAACCAGTTACAAATATCAACTGGAAGATAATTTCCTTTTCATAAGGGCGCCGCAACTGGAAACCCGGATTTTCCACCTCGACTACCTCAATGCCGCGCGCCAGGTTATGGGGATGATGACCATTACCGGGCAGGGCGGTGCGGCCTCCGCCGGACTGCTTCCGCAGAGTAACACCACCATGCAGACCCAGATCACCATGAACCTCTGGACCGATGTCCAGAACGGTCTGGAATCGATTGTTCTCAGTCAGGGGCAGCGGGTGAGCGCAGCCCTGACCGCCCAGGGGAGTTTCGGCGGATATGACCCGGAAACCGGACACCGGCTGGTTATCGAGCCCAATTCGGGGACAGTGCAGGTTACCGCCGTCCCGGAAGTTCTGGAGCAGGCGGAGGGATTTCTCCGAGCCTTGGAAGAAAGCTTGCAGAGACAGGTGCTCATCGAGGCCCGTTTTGTGGAAATCAACCTCGATAACCGTCACGAGGCCGGGATCGACTGGTCTCTGATACCCAATTTATCCAGCGTGTCCAACCTTTCGGGTGGACTGCCCGGCGGGTCTGCGATCAGCCAGAACCTCAGCTCCTCAGCCCGCGAATTCCAGATCGGTGTCTCCAATGATAACGTAAACGCGATCATGACCGCCATGTCCCGCCACGGCAGTGTTAATGTGCTGCAGAGCCCGCAAGTAAGCTCGCTGAACAACCAGCCGGCGGTTATCCGGGTAGCCCGCACGGAAACTTTTTTCCAGCGCAGAGAAACTCCCGGACAACCGGCTACGGCCACCAGTCCCGCCACTTTGCCGGTGGTCAACTTTGTCCCGGTACAGCAGCCTACCGGTGTGGTGTTGAATCTTACTCCGCAAATCAGCGAGGACGGGGTGATAATCATGTCCATCCGGCCCTCGATCACTACTATCGCTTCGGTAGCCACCAGCCCGGACGGTCTGAGTACCAGTCCGATCACCGATGTGCGGGAACTCGATACCGTAGCCAAAGTCCGGCACGGGCAAACTATAATTCTGGCCGGACTGATCCAGGAACACGATCTGGAGAGGGTAAAAGAAACTCCGGTACTGGCCAAGCTGCCGGTAGTGGGCCGATTGTTCAAGCAGGTCGTGAAAGACCGCTCGAAAGTCGAGCTGGTAATTCTGCTGACGCCTTATATTAATTTCAGCCGGAAACCTGAACAAATCAGTGCAGATAAATTTCCCCGCTACAATGAGGTGGCCAAGCGGTACAATATCGTGGAGGGTGAGTTCAATAAATAACGCCGAACCGGTTGCCGCGCCGCCGCCGGTGTAATCGTAGCGGGTCGAACCTGGAACAACCCTTTATACCATTGCCGCATGTATCTAAAATATTTCGATCTTAAAGAAAAGCCGTTTTCCCTGACTCCGGACCCTCGGTTTCTATTCCTCAGCGAAAGTCATCGCCAGGCGCTGGACCATATGATTTACGGCATCCAGGAACGCGAGGGTTTTATCCTGATCATCGGCGATATCGGCACCGGAAAAACCACTATCTGCCGCGATTTGCTGGAGAAACTCGACAGCAATGTTTCCAGTGCGCTCATTCTCAATCCCATGCTGAGTGAACAGGAACTGCTCGAAGCCATTCTCCAGGACTTCGGGATCGGGCTCGGTTCCAGGAGTGACTCCGCCACCGGCGAAGAGGCGACCCAACAGTTGCTTTCCCGGTTGGATGAGGAAACCCGGGCCGCCCTGGCTTTGAACCCGCTGATGTCGGGCGACAAGGTGCTCGATAACATCCTGCAAAAGGTCGAGCAGCCCTCCGGGGGAGTGACCAAAAAGGAATTGATCGACCGGCTGAACGCCTTCCTGCTGGAGGGTGTGCGTGAGGGCGGAAATGCCGTTCTGGTAATCGATGAGGCGCAAAACCTTTCGTCGCCGGTGCTCGAGCAGATAAGAATCCTCTCCAACCTCGAAACCACCAAACAGAAATTGCTCCAGATTGTCCTGGTCGGTCAGCTCGAGCTCAAGCGCAAACTCGAACAGGCGAACTTGCGGCAGTTGAACCAGCGTATTTCAGTACGCTACCAGCTGCGGCCGCTTTCTGCCGAGGACACCAAACGTTATATCGAGCATCGACTTTTCGTGGCGGGCTCGAACAGTTCGGTGGTTTTCAGCGAACGGGCCCATGAGGCGATCTTCGATTATTCCAGCGGCGTTCCTCGACTGATAAACCTGATTTGCGAGCGCTGCATGCTCGGAGCCTATGTGGACCAGGTAAAAAGAATCGACCCTGAACTGGTCGAACGCTGTAGAATCTCGCTGGAAAGCGGTGCCGAGGATGAACAGGCCTCGGACATCCGAGACCAGGCAGCCGGAATGGAAGAAGATACTCCGACGGCGCCGGAGGTCGAGACTTCGCCGGACAGGGACGAGGATTATGAAGGAGCACCGGAAGAGGCGGTGGTTCAGCCCTGGGAGCGTAACCTTAGACAGGGGGGCTTCAGGCTCTGGGAAAAGATCGCCGGCCGGCGCGGCCTGGCGCTCGCTGCGGGCTTTCTTTTTGTATTGCTGGTTAGCTGGGTGGTTTTTTCGACCTCCAGCCGGCAGGCGCCTGCGGAGCGCAGCTCTGCAGGGGAGGTAACCGGCTCCGAAACTTCACTGGAATCTGAATCCGCTCCGGTAAATGCGGTACGTCTCAACTATTCGATCCAGTTGGGCGCCTCTCCCACCCTGGAAGACTCCCAGGAGCAACAGCGACTGCTGGCGGAGCTCGGATTGGATACGGGAACCTATATCGTGCCGCTGCACCAGC
>CAZSTM010000292.1:0-5805 GCA_964609635.1 uncultured Gemmatimonadales bacterium | reverse complement strand
CAGCGGCGGTCGCGGCTCTGGTTTTGTCGATTTTCTCCGCCGGCTGTGATGGAGACCGGCCGCAAAGTCTGGGTTCCGGCACATTCGAGGCCACCGAGGTGGAAGTCGCCAGCCTGCTCGCCGGGACTGTCCTGAATCTGGATAAGCGGGAGGGCGAGCCGGTGAAAGCCGGCGAACTGCTGGCCCGGATCGATGCGGAGAAACTCACCATTGAGCGGGAACTGGTAGCCGTCCAACTCGAAGCTCTGGAGCTGGAACTGGAGCTGATTGAACAGCAGGTCTCGGCGGCGCGCATCCAGCTGGCATACGAACGAAAAAAGCTCGGGCGTGTAGAGAAACTGCACACCAGCCGCAGCGCCACCGAGCAGCAGCTGGATGATCTGACCACGGCCGTGAGGCTGGAGGGCAACCGCCTGGATGCTGCGATCAAGCAGTTGAAAGGCCCGGCAATCCGCAGGAGGGAACTGGAAACCCGGCTTCGTCTGCTGGATCGCATGATTGCCGACAGCCGTGTCATCTCTCCCATCTCCGGCCAGGTGGTAACGCGCTATGTGGAACCGGGCGAGGTGGTCGCCGTGGGCCGGACAATGTTGAAAGTCGCGGACCTGGGCCTGATGAAGATCAGGGTTTACCTGCCGGCCTCGCTCCTGGGATCGGTCAAGCTGGGCCAGGCGGTGAGCGTGCGGGCGGACGGCGCCCCGGAGGAGCCGTTTGAAGGCGAAGTGGTCTGGATTTCGCCGGAGGCCGAGTTTACTCCCAAAAACGTTCAGACCGCGGAGGCCAGGGCCGAGCTGGTATATGCGGTGAAAATCGAAGTGCCCAACCCGCAGGGGATACTGAAAATCGGCATGCCTGCGGATGTTTACCTCTAACCCGGACGGATTGCGTTGCCTAACAATATTGAGATAAAAGGGCTCAAAAAATCATTCGGGAACTTGAGAGCGATCGATGATTTCAGCCTGCAGGTCCAAGGCGGTGAGTTGTTCGGGTTGATCGGTCCCGACGGTGCGGGCAAGACCACACTGATTCGCATCCTGGTGGGCCTGATGCTCGCCGATCAGGGAAGCGCGGCGGTCGGAGGGTTCGAGGTGGAGCGCGACCCGGACCGGGTCAAGCGTATCATCGGTTACATGCCTCAGCGCTTCTCGCTGTACTCGGATTTGACTGTCGAGGAAAACCTGGACTTTTACGCGGATTTGTTCCATGTGCCGGTGGCCGAGCGCTCGCAAAGTAAGGAGCGGCTGATGAAGTTCAGCAGGCTGGCGTCTTTCGTACACTGGCGCGCTGAAAAGCTATCGGGTGGGATGAAACAGAAGCTGGCCCTTTGCTGCACCCTGATTCACCGGCCGGACATCCTCTTCCTGGATGAACCGACCACCGGTGTCGATCCCTTAAGCCGCAGGGAATTCTGGAAACTCCTGGACAGTCTTCAGGCCGAGGGAAAAACCATTTTTGTCACCACTGCATACATGGACGAGGCAGTGCGCTGCAACCGGGTGGCGCTGATGTTCGAGGGTAAGCTGATGGCCGTGGATACCCCGGAGAACTTGCGGAAAATTTACCCTTTCGAGCTGCTGGAGATTCAGCTTACAGAGCCGGTGCTGAACCTGCCTCTGGTAAAAGAGCTGCCGCAGGTGCGCTCGGTGCAGGTTTTCGGCGACAGGCTGCACGTGGGAGTAACCGCAGCGGAAACTGCGGGCCGGGTAATCGAGCGTGAACTGGCGGCACAGGTCGGCGGTACGGTGAAAGCACGGGTAATCGATCCGGGCCTCGAGGATGTATTTGTCGAGCTGATCGGTTCCTGGAAAAAAAGCTTTTCCCGGAGTTCCGGCGGCGGGGGTGATTGATGGAAAAGGAATTGGTAATTGCGCGGGGCCTTACCCGTAAATTCGGAGAGTTCACCGCAGTGGACAGTATCGATTTCACTGTCTATCAAGGAGAGATATTCGGTTTTCTCGGCCCCAACGGGGCGGGAAAGACCACCACTATCCGCATCCTCTGCGGTCTGCTGCGGCCCTCGGCCGGCAGTTGCCTGGTGGATGGGCTGGATGTGGGCTCTCAGCCGGAGGCGGTCAAGCGGCGAATAGGATACATGAGCCAGAAATTTTCGCTTTACGAGGATTTAACCGTGGGGGAGAACCTGGAGTTTTTCGGTGGGGTTTACGGTTTGAGTAAGCCTCGTCTGGCCGAGCGCAAAAGACGGTTGCTGGCTGAGCTCGAACTGGAAAGGCTGGAAAGACGGATGACCGCCGACCTTCCCCTGGGCTGGAAACAGCGTCTGGCCCTGGGCTGCGCGGTGATTCATCAGCCGCGTATAGTCTTTCTCGATGAACCCACCGGCGGAGTGGACCCGGTTAGCCGCAGGAATTTCTGGGCCATGATCCATGCCATGGCTGCGGAGGGCACCACGGTTTTCGTCACCACCCACTATATGGATGAGGCCGAGTACTGCGACAGGATATCTATCATGGATGCGGGAAGAATAATCGCACTCGGCTCGCCGACCGGGCTGAAAAAACGTTACAAGCAGGCTACGGTGGAGCAGCTGTTTGTAAATTTGCTGGAGTGAAGACTCCGGCGCAGCAAGCTGCCGGGAATCTTCGATGGTGAAGGTTTTTTGATTGTTACTGTTCGCTCGCTAATCCCGCGGCTTGCCGCGGGGAATACGCTCGCTATTCAATTCAAACCAGGGGCGCCGGTCATGAGGTCGAAAATCGTCAGCCTGGCTTTCAAGGAATACAGGCATATCATGCGGGATAAGCGCTCACTGGCCATAGTGTTCCTGCTGCCGATATTCATGATCATGCTCTACGGTTATGCCATAAATCTGGATGTGAAAAACATCACCCTGGCCGTGGTGGATTACGACCACTCGGTGGAATCGCGCCTGCTGGTGGAGAAGATGGTAGCTTCCGGCTATTTCAAGGTGGCTGCTTACCCTGCCACCGTAGCCGATGCCGAGCTACTGGTGTATTCGCGAAAGGCACGGAGTGTTCTGGTAATCCCGCAGGATTTTTCGCACAGCCTGAACTCTGAGCTTAAAAGCAAGGCGCTGCAGCTTTTGCTTGACGGTTCGGACTCGAATACCGCCAATATCGCCGCTGGTTACTTCGAGTTGATAGTCGCTCAGGTAAGTGGGGAATTAGGACGGCTTTCAAATGCGGACCGCGCCCCGGCTCCCTTCGAGGTTCGTCCCCGGATCCTTTACAACCCGGAGCTTAAAAGTGTAAACTTTGTCGTACCGGGCCTGGCCGCGGTGCTGCTGATGCTCATCTGCGCGGTGATGACCTCGATGACCATCGCCCGGGAGAAAGAAACCGGAACCCTGGAACAGATTTTGACCACTCCGATCAAGCCCTACCAGATCCTGGTGGGCAAAGTGTTGCCCTACCTGGTAATCGCTTTTATGGTCTGTGCTTCGATCGTGGGTTTTGCCCATTTCTGGTTCGGTGTGCCGGTGCGAGGTAATCTGCTGTTGCTGGCGGGAGCCACCCTGCCTTATCTGTTTTGCGCCTTGAGCATAGGTATCGCCATCTCGGCCTCGGTGCGTACCCAGCAGGTAGCGGTATCCCTGGCCATGATGCTTACCATGTTGCCCAGTGTGATGCTCAGCGGTTTTATCTTCCGGGTGGGAAGTATGCCCTGGCCGCTGCAATTTATCAGCATGGTTCTGCCCGCGACCTATTATCTCGAAATCATTCGTGGGATCATGCTCAAGGGCGTGGGTTGGGAGAATATCTGGCGCCAATGCGTGGTGCTGGCCGGAATGGGCATGCTCGTTCTGCTGATCGGGATCAGGAAATTCAGCACCCGGCTGGATTAATAAGAAAGGCACAGAGAGAAAGGCAGAATACAGAATACAGGAGTCAGGAGTCAGAATAAAAGATAAAAGAAAGACACCTGGGAACAGACGAAGACAGTTTTTAGTGACTGGTCTTAAAACTAAGAAAAAAAATATGAAGCAACCAGCAACTTGTTTTGCGTCAGGAATCAGATGAATATCATCAAATACATAATCCGCAAGGAATTTCTCCAGATATTCCGCGATCCGATGATGTTGCGCCCGATGTTTTTCATTCCGCTGATACAATTGTTCGTTCTCGGCTATGCTATCACTTTTGACGTGAAAAACATCCCCCTGGTGGTGCGCGATGCGGACAACTCCGCCTTAAGCCGCCATTTGCTGGAGAAAGTAAGGATGAGCGGAAGATTCCGCATAGTGGCTTTCGAGTCCGGCCAGCATAGGCTGGAAAGTTATTTCCGGAACGGAAAGGCTTGCCTGTCTCTGGCCGTACCGGTCGATTTCGAGCGCGAAGTAGCCAATGGAAGATCCCCGGCACTGCAGATACTGGTTGACGGAGTGGATTCCAATACCTCCCTGGTGGCCCTGGGCTATCTTCAGCGTATCATGATTTCGACCTCTGAGGAACTATCGGCCGGAAAAAAATCCCCGGCCGCCGGCTCCCGGCTGGAACCCAGGATACGGGTATGGTTCAATCCCAACCTCGAGAGCCGCTACTACATGCTTCCGGGAATTATGGCCGTGCTGTTGAGTATGACCACCTCGCTTTTAACCTGCATGGGCATAACTCGCGAGCGCGAAATCGGCACTCTCGAACAGTTGAATGTTACCCCGATCCGCCCGATACAACTGATGCTGGGTAAGACACTGCCGTTCGCTATCCTGAGCTTCGGCCAGCTCCTGCTTGCCATGACCGTGATCCTTTACTGGTACAGGATACCACTGGAGGGAAGCCTGGGGCTGTTGCTGCTTTCCGCCCTGGTTTTCCTGTTCAGCACTTTAGGCGTAGGGCTTTTTGTTTCGACCATCTGCTCCACACAGCAGCAGGCCGTCATGGTGGTCTTCGCTTTCAATATTTTCGCCATTCTGACCAGCGGGCTGTTCGCGCCGATTGAGAACATGCCGCAGCTGGTGCAGAAACTCACCTATCTCAACCCGGTGCGCTATTTCATGTCCATTGTCAGGGAGTTGTTTCTTAAAGGGAGCGGGATTGAATACCTCTGGCGTGACGGGTTGGCGCTGGCTTTCTGGGGCTTTTTTGCGATCTCGCTGAGCACCTTGCGTTTTCGTAAGAGCGTGGGCTGACAAACTTGCAGTCTGCCAACTTGCATTTTACCGAGCTTTTTATTAATGTAACCTGAGAACCGGGATTCCGGCGTATTTATCGAGAAAGAACAAGCTCCGGAGAGTTTTCTGATGGAAATGGGACGCGAGATCATAGAAAAAATCTTCAAGGAAACCGAGATTCGTATCCGCATCGGCAGCAAGCTGCTGGCAAACGAGGAGACCGTGCTGAATTATCTGGTGCTTGCGCCTAGCGTGGAAAGCGAGGTCCAAACCATCCGCTGGGATGGTTTTGTGAGGGTTTCGCCGCGCCTGACAATCTCCGCCGATGAGCACGCCTCGATCAGCCTGGGGGATTTCTATGGTTCGCAGGACAAGATTCCCCCGGAGTTGCAGGATATTTCCATCGCCTTTCGCAGCGCTTATCTCCACCTGGACAAGGGTGTCCAGCGACAGCATATCGCCCGGGGACTGGAAGAGGCGGTAGGAGTGGTCCGCAATATTTTCGACCGGATTACCGACCACCGGTCGAAATCACTTGAATTTACTAACAACGCCCTGATTATCGCCCCCAATGAATTTGTCTGGCCGGTTTCGATAATCAAGTATGTAACCGAAGTGGTGGGACAGGATTTTCGCAGTTTCCGCAGCTACGGTATCTAGAACTCTGTCAAGTTAGAAATGCATGGTAACTTGAACAGATGAAATGACTGAGATTT
>CAZSTM010000291.1:0-5816 GCA_964609635.1 uncultured Gemmatimonadales bacterium | reverse complement strand
TCATAATAAAAGGCTTTTTTTCTAATATACAAGGGGCGGTTCGCGAACCGCCCCTACAGTACTGCGGAAGAGAATACGGAAAAGTCAGTAGCCGGATTTCTTGCCGGTCATGTTCTCTATCTCGATCCTGATGACCGTGGTCTTGTCTATCAGGTCCGGGTCATAATCGCCCGGCGGCCCGGAGTAGTGTGTCATGATCCGGTTCAGGGCTTCGACTTTTTCCGCCGGGTCCTCCACCTGGTAAGCCCTGCCGGTGCCGATCACGCTGAGGAAGCTCATGCTCCAGTCGCAGGGTTTGGAGTCCACCACCAGCCGGGTGTCGACATCCATCTCGAAGCAGACCAGGTTGTTCCGCTCGAGGATCTCGAGTTTCCTGCCCTCGCCGGCTGAATGAAAATAGAGGTTGTTGTCGTGGTAGCCGAAACATACCGGGACGATGTAGGGGGTGCCATCATCGCAGAGGGCCAGCCGGCACACCGAGGCCCGGCGGATGATGGAGTCGAGCTCGGCCCTGTCGGTGATTTTTTTCTCTGCTCTGCGCATTTTATTCTGTCCGATGAAGGTTAAAAACAATCGGTTGAAAAACTTGCTTGATTAATGTAAGAAAAACCGGTCGGGGGTGCAAGGCGGAGAGAGTGGTGCTGGAATCCGAAACGGGGGTAGAGTTGGAGCCAGGGGCTGTCGTAATTACCGCAGGAGAGAGTAAGCAAAGCCCTGTTAGGGCCTTTTTTCTATAAATTCAAATATTACGAGCTGGTTCCACGAGCTGGGTACATTTTCATAGTCATCCGAGCGCTCGTAGTACTCATAACGATTGTGGCTCTCAGATCCTTCTCCTGTATTATAGCCAACGTTTTTCTTAAATCCTTTGAAAGGGTCTTCGCCCGGGTAATTTAAAAGCATCAGGCTAACCAGGCCGGGCCGGTAATTCAATTCAGGAAACGGTGAATAAAAGGTCAACAGGGTGCGTTCCCCCTCGTCCAGCCTGTCGAAACCGGGCGCATTCTCAACTATCCACAGGGTGTCGTTGTCAAATATCAGGTCGTATTCGGAAGTCAAGGTGAAGTCGAGATTGGTGTATGAGGTGTCCGAGAGCTGTATGGTATCCTCAATTGCCAGAAATTCCGGATTGGTACACGAGTAATATTCTTCTTCTATCTGAAAGGAGATGGTCAAATTATAGAAGCGTGCCTGGCGTTCCCCGGTGCTTATAATTGAATCTTTCATTACCTCGACAACGAACAAACCATCGTAATTATGCTCGAAAGTCCCGGTGTTTGAGGATATATCAGTAGTGGAATAGAAGCTGTGATTGTAAAACGAGTAGGTCCAGCGTTCGCCCCCGGCCACGGGAAAAAACGAAAGCGGCGCACCGGTAATCAGCCTGTCCGGGTCGAACACGCTATCATTACAGGACAGGGCGAACAGGATAACCATACAGCAAAAGACAGCCGCCGACAGCAGATAGCAGTTTTTTTTTGAAGTCTTGGAGAACATTTACACACGATCCAGCAGATTAATTATCAGGCATTATTCGCTTTTTATGATGATATGGCAAGAAATATGCCCTTTTATCATGTTTTTTCATATATTATTAATTTCGTTTGTAAAAGACTATTAATCAATATATTAGAAAGAAGCAAACATAATCTGTTGCTGATGTTCCGACTCGGTAAATGAGATGAACTGTTTTCCGCCGGGCAACACCGGGGGATTTTAAGTAGCTGCCAGCCCGGGTCTCCGGGAAAATCGAAAGAAGAAATGTTTTTGAAGTTGAAATAAAAAAACCGGCGAAAGTATAAAAACTCTCGCCGGCTCTTCTCGCTATATTCTTGCTAAAACTTTCAACTGATCTTCGTGCCTGGGGGCAGGTCGGTCTTATGGTCCATGGTGCAAAGGCCCAGGTCTTCCCCGTGCACACCAGCCAGGATCATGCCCTGGCTCTCGATTCCCATCACCGTGCGCGGCTCGAGGTTGGCGGCCATCAGCAGCTTTTTCCCCACCATTTCCTCGGGCCGGTAGTAGCCGGCGATTCCGGCTGCCACGGTGCGCTCTCCTAGCTCGCCCACGTTCAGGACCAGCTTGATAAGGTTTCTGCTCTTGGGTACGGCCTCGGCGGCTTTGACTACTGCCACCCGGATGTCCACTTTTGAAAACTGCTCGATATCGATAGTCTCCGGCATGGGTTTCTCCTTTGACGGTTCGGCGGCGAAAGCTGCGTCGGCTTTGGATTTGTCAAGGGTCGCGGCCTGCCGGTCGATCAGCGAATCATCGATCTTGGGAAAGAGCACCTCCACCTTGCCGAGCTTGTGCCCCGCTTGTAGTTGATTGGCGAAATCCCGGTTCCAGGGGTGGTCGCGTCGGTCGGCGGACATACCCAGTTGACTCCAGAGCTTCTCGGCGGAAAACGGCATGATCGGCCACATGACCACCGAGATCGCATAGCAGGCCTGGAGGCAGAGATTGAGCGTGGTGGCGCAGTCGGCCGGGTTGTCCTTGCGGGTCTGCCAGGGGGCCTTGTCATTGAAATACTTGTTGCAGAAGCGGGTGAACTCGCCGAAAGTATCGGCGGCCATGCGGAAGCGGAAAGTGTCGAAGCACTCGCCAACCTCCTGGGGGATCTCAGCCAGGAGGTCGAGCATCTGAATGTCCAGCTCATCGAGTTCGCCGCGTTCCGGCACCTTGCCGTCAAAGTAGCGTTCCACGAAAGTCAGGGTGCGGTTGATAAAATTGCCCACCGTATCGGCCAGCTCGTTGTTGTTGTGCGCCTGGAACTCTTTCAGGTTGAAATCCGTGTCCCGGGTCTCGGGCATGTTGGAGCACAGGTAGTAGCGCAGCGGGTCCGGCTCGAAGCGCTCCAGGTAGTCGGCGAGCCACACGGCGAAATTGCGGCTGGTGGAGAATTTCAGGCCCTCCAGGTTCAGGTACTCGTTGGCTGGCACGTTATCCGGGAGCACGTAATTGCCGTAGGCTTTCAGCATGACCGGAAACATCAGGGCGTGGAAAAAAATGTTGTCCTTGCCGATAAAGTGCACCAGCCTGGTTTCGGGGTCCTGCCAGTAGTCTTTCCAGCGCTCTGGCGCACCTTGCTCTGCGGCCCATTCCTTGGTCGAGCTGATATAACCGAGCACGGCATCGAACCAGACATAGAGCACCTTGCCCTCGGTGCCCTCCAGGGGCACGGGAACGCCCCAGTCGAGATCGCGGGTCACCGCACGTTCTCTCAGTCCCTCGGCCAGGTAACCCCTGCAGAAATTGAGCACATTTTCCTTCCAGTGTTTTTTTCCGGGCTGTTCAAACCATTCTTCAAGCCATTTCTGGAAGCGATCCAGCGGCATGTACCAGTGCTCGGTCTCGCGGGCCTCGGGGGCCGAGCCGCAGATCTTGCACAGCGGATCGATCAGCAGCAGCGGATCGATAGGCTTGCCGCAGGATTCGCACTGGTCGCCCTTGGCGCCCTCGACTCCACAGTAGTGGCAGGTACCCTCCACGTAACGGTCGGGCAGGAAACGTTGACATTTTGAACAGTAGAGTTGTTTCTCATGTTTTTTAATCAGATCGCCCTGCCGGTGCAGTTTAAGGAAGAAATCCCGGCTGGTTTCATGGTGCACGGGCAGGCTGGTGCGGCTGAAATGGTCGAAAGAGATGCCGACCCCGGCGAAACTGTCGCGGATGTGGACATACCAGCGGTCCACCACTTCCTGGGGGCTGACACCATCCTTGTCGGCGGTGATAGTAATCGGCACGCCGTGCTCGTCCGTGCCGCAAATATAGATCACGTCCCGGCCCAGCAGGCGGCAGTAACGCACGAAAATGTCCGCCGGGAGATATGCCCCTGCCAGGTGTCCCAGGTGGATCGGCCCGTTGGCGTAAGGCAGGGCGCTGGTTACCAGTACTTTCCGATTGTCCATGTCGGTGTGTCCGGATTGAAAAATGCCGTTTCAACAATGAGGGGCGAGGCATGCCTCGCCCCTGCGAGACTATTAAAAGGTTATCTCTCATTGATTATTAACGGCACGATTTATTTGCTCAGCACCTTTATCAGCTCATCGGTCATGTCGGTCTTCTCCCAGGTGAAAGTTTCCTCTGTTCTGCCGAAATGCCCGTAGGCCGCAGTGGGCTCGTAAATCGGGCGCAGCAGGTCGAGGTGGCTGATAATATCGGCCGGTTTGAGAGAGAAGACCTGGCGCACCGCCATGCCCAGCTCGGCGGTGGGGTAGTCCGGGTTGAAAGCGTCCACGTAGACCGAGACAGGCTCGGCCACGCCGATGGCATAGGCGATCTGCACTTCGCAGTCCTCGGCCAGGCCTGCCGCTACCATGTTCTTGGCCACGTAGCGGGCCATGTAGGCGGCGCTGCGGTCCACCTTTGAGGGGTCTTTGCCGCTGAAAGCGCCGCCCCCGTGACGGCCCATGCCGCCGTAGGTATCCACGATGATCTTGCGCCCGGTAAGCCCGGCATCCGCCTTGGGCCCGCCCTCGCTGAAAATTCCGGTGGGATTGATAAACACCTTGCGGCCGGAGATATTGTCCTTTTCGGCGCGCAGCTCTTTTTCATCGATCAGGCCGGTGGGCGCGAGCACGGGAATCACCACCTGCTCCAGCACGTCCGCCCTGAGGTCGGCCAGCTTGTATTCCTTGCGGTGGTGGCAGCTCACCACCACGTTGCGGATGGCCGTGGGCTGGCCGCCGTGGTACTTGACCGACACCTGGGTCTTGCCGTCCGGCAGCAGGCCGGGAAGGATTCCCTGCTTACGCACCTCGGTCAGCCGCTTGCTCAACCGGTGGGCCAGAAAGATCGGCACCGGCATCAACTCCGCATCCAGGCCCGCTTTCTGGCCCTCGTTGGTGGCGTAGCCGAACATCATGCCCTGGTCTCCGGCTCCCATTTCCTTGTGCAGGCCCGTGTTGCTGTTGACCCCCACCGAGATGTCCGCGCTCTGGGGTTTCATCCGCACCTCGACCCTCACCTCATCGGCATCGAAGCCCAGAGAGGGATCCGTATAACCTATTTTGCGAATGGTCTCGCGGGTTATTTTCTCGAAATCCAGTTTATCCAGGCAGGCCTCGCTGACTTCTCCGGTGACCACGGCCAGGCCCTCGGTGACCAGGGCTTCGCAGGCCACGCGATTCTGGGGATCGAGGGCCTTGGCTGCATCGAGCACGCTGTCGCTGATTTTATCGCAGACCTTGTCCGGATGGCCCTCGGTGACTGATTCTGATGTGAAAACGTATGTATCCGGCATGAATCGTTCCTTAGTGAAAATTGAAGAACATGTTGAGGAGTTGATATTCCGCGAACATTATTATTTCAGAAAAACCTTTTTAAATAGCAAAAAATGTTTGTTTTGGCAATGTTTTTCAGCCTTGAACGGCCGGATTTGTAGAAAACAACCTTTCAACCGGTTTGTTTGTAAGTCTTTTCGGCGTGGGCCACGATCCGGTCGATTTCGGCCCTCTGGTGCTCATCCAGCACCGGTTCCAGCGGGCGGTCCAGGATCTGACGAACCCGTTCGGCGGCCAGGCCCTCCATTCCCCGGACTTTTTTACGGCTGTAGCTTTCCCAGTTCAGGCACTCGGTCAGCTCGCTGAGCCAGAACTCGCGGCGGAAGTGCTCGGCGGTATGGGGATCGGAGATAAAATTGCCCTCAGGGCCGACACGGCGGATCGCCTCCAGGCCCAGGGTGTCGGAGCTGATCTCGAAACCGGCCAGCATGCGCCGGGTGGCGCGCACGCACTCGGCATCCAGAACCAGCTGGAGGGGGCTGAAAGTCATTCCGGATTCCAGCTGGCCCACAGTCCCGATGCCGGAGGCTC
>CAZSTM010000290.1:0-5826 GCA_964609635.1 uncultured Gemmatimonadales bacterium | reverse complement strand
TCTCTCCACCGAGGTTCTGGAAAAACTGCAGCGGGTTCATGAGTTGATGGATGAAGTGGCCACCGAAGAGCTCAAAAGGCTGATGGAACAAATCCAGCAAGCTGTCAATAACCTGGACCAGAAAAACCTTGCAGAAGCCATGGAACAGTTCAATTTCTCACAGGAGCAGTTCATGGAGAGACTGGACAAGACACTCTCCCTGCTCGAGAAGTTGCAACTGGAACAGCAAATGGACTTCCTGGTGAGCCTGAGCCGGGAGCTGGCTCAACAGAGTGCGGCATTGCTGGACAGTACCGCGGCCTGCCTTGGCGAACCGTTTCCGAACGAGACAGAACAGGCGGATTCATCTATTTCCCGGCCCGGTGCATCGACCGACAGCACCGGCGATCAAGCCTTGGAGGGCAGAGAAGCCGAAAAGGATGAGCCGCCGTCCGAACAGTCGATCTCGGACTCGAGCGCAGTCCGCGACGATAAGCTGCTTTCGGAACCGGAAAAGGAATCATCCGCTCCTCAGACCGACATGCTGGCCCAGGAGGCGGAGAAACTCGATGAGCTTACTGCTGAGCTGTTCGACCGGATCTCGCAGACTTCGGAACAGATGGATCGAGCGGGGGAAAAGAAATTGGCGAGTGAACTGGCGGATGAAACCGCCTCCGGGACCAGGGAACGGATCGATCGATTATGGAACGAGGCAGGGGAGGAGTTAACAAAAGGGCGGCTGCACAAAGCTATGGCTCCACAGCGGAGAGTTTCGAACGAAATGCGCGAGATGCACGAGCGCATGAAAGATTACCGGGAACGACTCAAGGAAAAGTGGAAGCAGGAGGTAGCCCGGGCCATGGAGAGCGCGTTTGACGATCTGGCCTACCTTTCGGCTCGTCAGGAGGAAATTGCACAAGCTCTGGATGAAGAGCCCCAGATCAATCACCCGGATGTCCTGCAGTACGCGGACCGTCAGTTGGAAATCATCCAGGGTCTGGCTGCGGTAAGACAGGCGCTGCTGGAGGCTGCGCGTGACAACTTTTTTATCAGCGACCGTCTCCTGGCTTACCTTCAGGTGTCCATCGAGCGCACCCAAAAGGCATTCGAGGAACTGGGGGCCGAGAAACGCCGGAAAAAACCCTCGGTGGAAACCTCCATAAGTGCGCTGGCCTCGATAAACGCTGCCATGCTGACCCTGCTCAATGACGCCCGGATGATGCAGCAGTCGGAAAGCGGCATGGGTTTCGATCAGATGATGGCCCGACTTGAGGAGCTGGCCGAACAGCAGGAAAACCTGAATCAGCAAATGGAAGGTCTTTCCAGCATGTCCATTCCGAGCCAGGGAGGCAACCCGCTGATGGCTCCTCAGGGTAGAAGATCAAGCTTGCCGGGTGAGCTGATGAATCTTATCCGCCGCATGGCCGCGGAACAGAAAGCCATACGGGACGGGATGGCCGAAATGGCGAAAGAGATGTCCGGTAGAAAGGATTTGCCGGGTACCAGCCTGGAGGGAATGGTCAAGGAAGCCGATCAGGTTATCGAGGACATGCTCAGGCGGGGTGTGAGTCCGGAGACCTTTAAACGTCAGCGGAGAATCCTCGACCGCCTGCTGGATGCTCGCAGATCCATACAGCAGCGGGATACCGGTCGTAAAAGAAAAAGCGAGACCGCCGGAGACTACACTGTTAAACCTCCGCCGGCCCTGGCCCGCGAACTGCTCGAGCGCAGCCTTATGAACAGCGAGCTCAAAGCCAGGCTGGAGCGCTGGAAAGGTTCCTATCCGGAGAGTTTCGAAAGATTGATACGTGCCTATTACGAACTGTTGAACTCCAAGAAAATCGAAAACAAACTCGAATGAGAGCAACTGACCTGCAGCCGGGTTATCTCGGATAAACGATAATAATCACTACCGAAAAAATCTCATTTGACTCGGCTCCCATAAAGCTGGACCGTAATGGTATCCTGCCGGCTGGTGTTGCGGATGGTCAGGGAACCGGTCAGTCTCATTTCCTCTTTGACTTCGTCGACTGTCAGATTAAGGTTAGATATCTCACCGGGTTCGATTTTCATTTTCGACAGCTCAAGCTTAATGGCCGGAACGGTCGAGGATATTTCCTGGATGGTTATCAGTGAGTCCGAAAGGTTTTTCAGACTTATTTTTCTGGTAATACGATCACCGGCTTTAAGCCCCGAGAAATAAACCATCGATGGAGAGACCTCCAGGTCGACCTTTATTTCTCCCTGCACTTCAAGTATGGTGATCGGGGTTTTCGGGTCATTGGTATAGACGAATATCTTCTTTATCACCCTGCCTTTAAATCGTCCCGAGTCGAATCTGGCTTTCAGCTTGGTCTGCCCGTTCGGCCCCAGGGTTTTCTGATCCAGGATTGCGGCGGTACAACCGCAACTACTACGGACATCATTGATCCTTAAGGTGTCATTTCCCTCATTGCGGATAATGAAATCGTGTTCGGCGCTGCCGCCGCGATAAATTACGCCGAAATCGAATACTTTCGCATCCACCTCTATCTTGGGCGATCCCTGGGCTTTGCAGGCTGCAGGACAGAGGATTGACCAAGTAGCCACTGCGGTTAAAGTGGTAAGCAGAGATAAAGCCGTCGAGAACTTTTTCCTGCGAAATCCTGCAATCATCTTATTCTCCTGTCTTCGTACTTTTTCCTTTGTCGATATCGGCATCAATAGCTTTATCCTCTACCGTGTCTTGAACCTTATCCTTCCGGCTTTCGGTTTCCAGGTGCTCCGACTCCCAAGATTGCTTGTAGGCCTGCATGGCCTCGTAGAACTGGCCGTTGCAGCGAAAAGATTCGCCCAGATAATAATAAATTCCAGGAAAATCCGGTTTGCTTTCGATCACCTTTTGAAAGAGATCCTGCGCTTTCCCGTACTGTACGTTTTTAAGGTAAGCCAGCCCCAGCTTGAAATCCGGTTCCATATCGAAGGGGCTGAGACTCTTGGCGGTCAGGTATTCTGAGTAGAGTGTTTGCAGTTCTTTTTCCTCGATCTTCTTAATATCCGGGGAAATGTTCGGGTCAGTAAATACGGCTTCTTCCGGGGTTTCAAAGGTTCCTTCTCTAGGTAAGCCGAAGCCTGAAGATTGGTCAAAAGGCTTCTGCACTCCAGTGTCAACCGAAGAGCTCGGGTTCTCCTCAACCGGGCCGGATTTCATAGCGATTTCCCGGAACCGGTCGGTATCCAGAGGAGCGATACCGCTGGCCGCCAGCTTTTCGCTGAGAGTCATGGAATCTTTCGCCCGAGTTTTGCTTACCGCGGTTAACTGTTGGGCTACAAAGACCGCCAGTACCACCAGAAGGATGAAAAAAATTCCGGCAACCAGCAGAATATTGATGCTTTCCACACAGATCTCCAGGATTGTTTGTTTCTTAAAAGTCAATATAGTTTAGAAAAAGATAAATTTCAAGCTTGATCGGTGTTTAAATATTGACAAACCGAAAAGTTAAGACTAAAGTAAAAATAAATAACCTGCCCGGGTGTGAAAGCGCCGACCTGTTTTCAGAGGAGACATATAACCTGATCACTTTATAAACATTAAAGAATATCATGCCAATAACAAAGAAAAAATACAAAGCCGGGGATGTCATTGTCCACGAGAAAACCCTGGGTAACAACGCCTACATTATCGAATCGGGCAGGGTGGAGGTATCCCGAAAATTCGGCGACCAGCGAATAGTATTTGCCATTTTGGACCAGGGAGCCATATTCGGCGAAATGCGCCTTATCGATCAACTTCCCCGTTCGGCTACCGTCACCGCGGTGGAAGATACCACCCTTTCGTTATTAGGACAGGTGCAATTTCAGAATGTCTTGAATCAGTTGTCGCCGCCGGTACTATCCATTATCAAGGTAATGACCGAGCGCTTGCGGCTTATGGGCTCGCTGGTATGTCCACTCAAACTGACTAATTTCTACTACAGTCTTTGCAGCTTGATCTATTTCCTGGTCAAAGCGGAGGGTTCGGACTCCGAGGAGGGGCAACGCCTCAGTTATCAGAAAGTCTTGTCCGATTGTAGCACGATTCTTGCTCTCGAAAAGGACCAGGTTGAAAAAGTAGTGAACAGAATGGTGTTAACCAAGCTGGTACGCCTGGATAAGGCAAAAAAGGGTAATGCTGAAGAGCGCAGTCTGGTTATTACCGATATCGACCAGTTCAAGAAGTTTATCGATTTCCTGAGGTCGGAAACCACCGGAGACGGCAGCCGACAGGCGGAGGCTTTCCCGGGCATACCGGAGAAAACTTATGAGGTGCTGAACGGTCTTTTGGAAAAGACCCGGGAATTCCAGCCAAAGCAAGGGATAATCAAGCTGAATTACGAGCGATGCCTGCAGTTGGTGGAGGATTTGTTCCAGTATCCCAGACAGGAAAGCAATGCCATTTTTCAGCCGCTGATCAAAGAGGGCATATTCAATCTTACCGTGGACCCGGAAAGCGGCACCGGAATACTCAGTTGCCCCGACCTGAACCGTTTGAAAGATAAACTGGAGAAACAGGAAGGCTTAAGAACCTTTCGTAAGATGGTCGAGCTGCTAAAGACCCTTGCAGGTTAGCATAAAAAGGGAACTTTCCGCTCAACCCATCGGCTCGTTGTGCCGAACTTAATAAGTGTCGTGGATAGCTCGCGGTTTCAGGGCATTTCCCTTCACTCATCCACCGGATCACAGAGGTGCCTTTCCGATGCCAAAGAAAAAATGCGAATGTGAAGTCGGCGCCCCGGCGTGGATGACTACTTTCAGCGACTTGATGTCCCTGCTGCTGTGCTTTTTCGTTCTCCTGGTGTCGATGTCCTCTGTCGATCCTTCCGAATTCAACAAGGCGAGCGGCGCGCTTAAAGGATCCCTGGGCATTCTTACCGAGGATCCCTCTACCATGGAACTCATCCAGGAAATAGTTCCCAAAATCAGTGATGTGGAGCTGGGCGAGATTTCGATGGCCGTTTCCAAACTGAATGACTTCGTGGAGACGCAGAAGCAGAAGGAAAGTGTGCAGGTGGTTATAACCTCCCAGGGAATAGCCGTAAGAATCCTTGCCCCGCTGTTATTTGACCAGGGAATGGCCGAACTCCGGCCTCAGGGATTACCTTTTCTGGCGAAAATTTTCGACTTGGCAAAGGGTCTGGATAATAAAATTCGGATAGCCGGCCATACGGATGACACACCTATAAAAAACGCTTTGTATGACTCTAACTGGCACCTTTCCTATGCCCGGGCAAGGAGCGTGATGAAATTTGCGATTAACTATTCCAACCTGCCTCCCGAAAGATTCTCTGCCGTGGGATATGGCGAATATCGGCCGGCGTTTCCCAACGATTCTGAAGAAAACCGCAAGAAAAACCGAAGGATCGAGGTATATATCGATTATGATCTGGTTCCCGATCCTCTTTCCTAGTCTTTCTTTTCGTGAATTGCGGAATTTTTCTTTCACTGAATGGAGGAATAGATGAAAACCTGCCCTGTATGCTTCTCGGAAATTAAAGACACTGCAATTAAATGCCGCTTCTGCCTCACCTTTGTAAAACCTCGAATAAACGAAGGGCAATTCTGGGGAACCTGCCTGATGGTAGGGGGAATCCTGATCGGGGTTTTTTGCTATATCAGGTACCTGTCCTTTCTGCTGGGTCCTCAGGCTGGCGGCTACGGGAGTTATACTCTCACGTTCATGATAGTGGGAATAGTACTGGCGTATCTGGGATTTCTGGTCTTCGGGTTCGGAACTTTCCTTTGTTGGTTTATCTCTAAACCCAAGGATACCACGGCGGATGATAAGTTGGAAGCCGGGAAAAAAGTGTGTATTTATTGCGGAGAAATCAT
>CAZSTM010000289.1:0-5834 GCA_964609635.1 uncultured Gemmatimonadales bacterium | reverse complement strand
GCTACTACGATTACTATCAGCCGGAAGCTTATATCCCCAGCACCGATACCTACATCGAAAAGGACAGCTCGATCAACGAGGACATCGACAGCATGCGTCTGAGCGCCACCAGCGCCCTGCTCTCGCGCGAGGACGTCGTCATCGTGGCCAGTGTCTCCGCCATTTACGGCCTGGGATCGCCGGAGGAATACCGCAACCTGCTCTGCTCGCTGAAAACCGGCCAGCAGATCAGCCGCGATGAAATCCTGACCAGGCTGGTGGAGACCCATTACCAGCGCACCGACCTGGAGTTTATCCGCGGCCGCTTCCGGGTGCGCGGCGATGTGATCGAGGTCTTCCCGGCCTATGATGATACCGCACTTCGAATCGAGCTGTTCGGCGATGAACTGGAGCGCATCAGCCGCATCGACCCCCTGCGCGGCGAAGTGCTCTCCCGGCAGGAAAGCTGTGTCATTTTCCCGGCCAAGCATTTTGTCACCACCCGGCCGCAGCTCAACCGGGCGGTAAAGCAAATCCGGAAAGAGCTGGCCGAGTGCCTGGAAGAGCTCCGGCGGCAGGGAAAACTGCTCGAGGCGCAGCGCCTGGAGAGCCGCACCAACTACGACATGGAAATGATGCTCGAGGTGGGCTACTGCAGCGGAATCGAAAACTATTCACGACACCTCAGCGGGCGCAAACCGGGCGAGCGACCCGCCTGCCTGTTCGATTATTTCCCCGAGGACTTCCTGGTAATCATCGATGAATCGCATGTATCCATACCCCAGCTCGGTGGTATGTTTAAGGGCGATTACTCGCGCAAAAGCACCCTGGTCGAGCACGGTTTCCGTCTGCCCAGCGCCCTGGATAACCGGCCGATGAAATTTCACGAGTTCGAACAGGCGCTGGAAAAGGTTATCTTCGTTTCCGCCACCCCGGCGGATTACGAACTGGATAAGTGCGGCGGCGAGGTGGTGGAACTGATCATCCGGCCCACCGGCCTGGTGGACCCGGAAGTGGAGGTAAGACCCGTCGAAGGACAGATTGACGACCTGCTCGAACAGGTGCGGCAACGAGCTGAACTTAAGGAACGCACCCTGGTTACCACCCTGACCAAGCGCATGGCCGAGGACCTGACCGAATACCTTTCCCAGATGGGTGTCCGGGTACGCTACATGCATTCAGACATCGATGCCATCGAAAGAATCGAGATCCTGCGCGATCTGCGCCTGGGGCGCTTCGACGTGCTGGTGGGCATCAACCTGCTCCGAGAGGGCCTTGACCTGCCGGAAGTCTCTCTGGTGGCTATTCTCGATGCGGACAAGGAAGGCTTCCTGCGCAGCGAGCGCTCCCTGATTCAGACCATGGGCCGCACGGCGCGCAACCTCAGGGGAAAAGTCATCATGTACGCCGACCGGATCACCGGATCCATGCGCCGGGCCATCGATGAGACCGAACGCAGGCGCAAACTCCAGCTCGCCTACAACGAGGCCCACGGCATCGAACCCCGCAGTATCTACAAAAGCACCGAGCAGGTCATGCTCTCTACCTCGGTGGCCGACAGGAGGCTCCAGGACCGTCCGGCCATGGCCGCCGAGGGAGGCCGGCCCAGCTACGGCGGTGAGATCGACCTGGAAACCCGGATCGAGATAATCCAGAACGAAATGGAAGAGGCCGCCCGGACACTGAACTTCGAGCGAGCTGCCATACTGAGAGATCAGCTCTTCGAGTGCCGGGCCCGCCTGGATGGTAAAAGCGGAAAACGTAAGAAGAAACGGGCCGCCTTCGGCGCCTTCCTCGAATGATTCCGCCGGGAACCGGAAAACCCGGATAAAACAAATGCCCGACCGTTAATACCAATCGGCCGGGCTTTTCTTTATCGACTGCCTGCCCTGGGAAAGGCTCATTTTTCGACCAGTCGGATGAAATAGAAGTTCGTCTCCTTTTCCAGAATTTCAGTTACTTCCCCTTCATCAATTTTCTCTACCTGGGCGGCCAGCTCCGGAATGAGCAGGTTCTTTCTTACCTGGTAAGGTTCGTTGTAGACAAACACGCCATCGGGATGCCCGGCAAAACGATCGCTTAGTACCTTGAGCTCCGCACCGGCCTCTGCCTGAGCGCGGGCTTCCTCGAGAACCTTACGCGCTTTGAGACGGTCTTTCCGGCTTATGGGAACCTCGAATTGGATAAGCTTGATCTTGACATTTTGATCCTTTTTCTTGATCGTCCGGATGATGTGGTAGCCGAAACGAGATTTTGTCGGCTCGCTTATCTCCCCGGGTTCCTGTGCGAAAGCCACTGCTTCGTAATCCCGGTCCAGGGTGTTGCGCTTGCTCCAGCCCAGGTCCCCGCCGTTTTGGGCCGAACCCGGGTCTTCGGAGTGCTCCCGGGCCAATTCGTAGAAACTCTCCCCTTTCTTCAGACGTCGATAGATCTCCCACGCCTTGCGCTCGGAGGCCGTTTGATCTCCTTGCCACTCCTCGGGCATGTCCTTACCGCCCGCTTTGATCAGGATATGGCTGCTGCGAACCTGAAGGTAACGGCTGGATACGCGGAAAACCACGAACAGGGCTTCGGGCGTGCGGATGAGATCGCTCAGGCTGCTGTCTTTCATGGCGAACACCACATCATCGAATGCCTGGTCCATCCAGCCCTTGGTAATGGTGAACTCGCCGCCCCGGGAAGCGCTTGGGTGGATCGAGTAGTTGCGTGCCGCCTCGGTAAAATCCGCCCCGGCACGCAAATCTTCCAGAACTTTTCGCGCTTCGGCTTCCGCTTTTTCGAACTCCTCCTCTGCCGGCACGGGTTTGACCATCAGTTGCTCCAATCGCACGCTTTGCAGGTAAGGATTTTCCTCTTCTTTTGAACATCCTGCCAGGCATCCGACCAGCCCGGAAAACAGCAGGATATATTTGAACCTGGGTTTAACCATCTTTCGATTTTTCCTCGTTACAGGATAAAAAAAGTTATTTAAGCGGCAGTTCTAAAAATTTGTCGAGAAACCTGTTTCAGGCGATCGCCTTTTTCTCGGGCTGAAAGGGCGGCCGGGAAGGCGCCCTGCTCGAAACCCTCGAATTAATAAATACGGTCATCCCACTTCATCTGCCGGCCGAACAGGAGCGTGCGCTTCCCGCCCGAAAACTCAGGTTCACCGAGCGGGCGGATGGCTTTCGATCAACTGGTCCGCCAGGCCGTACTTGAGGGCCTCAGGAGCGTCGAGGTAAAAATCACGTTCCGTGTCGCGCTCAATCGTGCGCAGTGATTTGCCGGTATGTTTGCTCAGCAGGCGGTTGACTTTTTGCCGGAGTCTCTCCACCTCCTGGGCGGCTATTTGCACATCTACCGCCGGTCCCTCGGCAGCGCCGTAGACCTGGTGCAGCATGACCTTGGCATTGGGCAGCAGCATACGTTTGCCCTTGGCCCCGGCAGCCAGCAGCAGGGCCGCTGAAGCGCCGGCCACTCCGGTGCAGATCGTGGAAACATCGGGCCGGATGAAATTCATCGTATCGTAAACAGCCATCGCCGAAGTCACTCCACCGCCCGGGCAATTGATGTACAGAAAAATGTCTTTCCCTGGTTCCTCGGCCTCCAGGAACAACAATTGGGCGATGATCAGATTCGCCAGCTCATCATCGAGATAGTTGGAAATCAGAACGATACGATCCTGCAGCAGTCTGGAAAAAATGTCAAACGCCCGCTCGCCCTGAGGGGTCTGTTCGTATACCCTCGGAACAATCAACATCTTCTCGCCCCTTTCGTGCGCTGTTATCGAAAATAAAAACAGTCTCCTGCTTTTCGGACAAAATCTCTCACTGATATTGATTCTGCTTGATTAAGACGCTTAGATTTCGAGGAAGTAGATTCAGATCTTCTAAAAGATTAAGTCTTCCTAATTTCTTAACAGTTTCATCGGGTAAGCTGTCTTCCGCTTTTCCCTGTAATATAAAATTGGTTTCTTCCTCGGAGAATTTTTCCTGATCCTCAAACCATTTATCAAAGCTTTTATTTAAAGGGCAGATTAACTGACAATTAAGGCATCCAATCAGACAATGGTGCCAGGAAGGATCGATCCATTCAGGAAATTCAGCTTGCCTTTCATTGTGAAAGCTAAGACATCTCTGAGCATGAATCAAGAATCGATCACTACTTATGGCACCGACCGGACAGTTTTTTTCACAAGCTGAACAGTTGCTGCACTTTTCATTGACCTGAAGTTCTCCCCAGTTGTCCCGGCTACATGGTAAATCCGTATAAAAAGCTTTCAGGCGATGAAAACTGCCGAATTCATCTAGATAAGTGACATTGTTTTTCCCATATTTGGCTAATCCGCTGTGGACTGCCAAAAGTTTTACCGGAAGTCTGGTATCGACCAGATTGTATCCCTGAGGTTTCAAAACACTTAGCAGAAGATTCCGGGCCAGCTCATCTGTATCGTAAGAGTAAGTCGGTGGTATAATGAATCGATAGCGTTCTCCATCTAAAAAAAATGTTACGCGAATTTGCGGCTGGGGAGCGGCGACTACCATTAAAGATTTTGCTTCCGGTAAACTTTCAGGAACTGAAAAATTAAAGAAGGTGAGTCGTTCCTGATAAAATTCTTCGTCAAAAACACCTTTTTCTTTTCTTCTTTCAATATCTTTTTTCAAATCACCGAGGTGTTGAATAGATAAAATTTTCCCCTTTATTCCATTGTTCTCTAATTTTGAGTATAGCTCTGCGTTTATCTTTTGGATATTTTGATATGACACTCTGTTTTTCATTTAAAATGTTGGTATTGTTCCAATCTTAGCCTGATAGCATTAAGTTTTAATAAATCTATATTTCTTTATCTCACAGTCAATCTTTTTCCGGTTCCTTCCAGGTGGTTTTATGTTTACTAATTCCGGGGGTTGATATATATTTTCTCCCGTTTTTACTTGGGGCCGTGGTTTCGCAAAGGTGAATTGAATATCGAGCGCATTCCCCGCTTCTTGCCGCGGGGTCGGCGAGCGAATAGTTGTAATAAAAACCTTAACCATCGAAGACTCCCCGCAGCTTGCTGCGGGGAGTCTTCAATACCATAGTCCTTCCGGATATTAAAGAGGTTTTATTAGCGCAATTGTCGGTTCATAACAATCATCGGTATGGGCGACCGGCCGGTCGCTCCTGATAATTGATGCAAACGGGAGAAGACTCTTGCCGGAGAGCACTGTCGAAATTATCGAGAGGACCCTGGAAAAGCGGGGCAGCCTTGGAGAGCACCAGGCCCGGCTGGTTCTGGGCGATAAGAAACTTCAATTGAGCTCTCTTCTGGCGATAACCGACCGCCTGCGCCGCCGCCACGCCGGGAACCGGATCCGCCTTTGTTCGATTGTCAACGCGCGCAGCGGCGGCTGCCCGGAGGACTGCGCATTCTGCGCCCAGAGCGCCCGCCATCGAACCGGGGTCGAGCGTTATCCGCTGCTCTCTGCTGAAAAGCTGGCAGAAGCCGCCCGGGAAGCCGGGCGGTCGGGTGCGGGCGAGTTCTCCATCGTAACCAGCGGCCTGTCTTTCGACAAAGAACAGGAGGTCGGTTCCGTGGAACGGGCCCTGATAAAGATCGGCGGCAACAACGCAGGTATCCGGCGCTGTGCCAGCCTGGGTCGGGTGGAACCGCAAGTGCTGAGTCGGCTCAAGGCGGCGGGTCTGGATTGTTTCCACCACAACCTGGAGGCCTGCCGCGCCTTTTTCCCCAGAATCTGCACCACCCACTCCTATGCTGACCGGGTGAAGATGGTGCGCAGCATAAAAGCAACCGGACTGCGGGTCTGCTCGGGTGGTATCTTCGGCATGGGGGAGAGTCTGGAAGACCGGGTGGCCCTGGCCTTGGAACTGGCGGC
>CAZSTM010000288.1:5174-5841 GCA_964609635.1 uncultured Gemmatimonadales bacterium | reverse complement strand
TGCCATGGCGCTGTTTACCGGTAACGAGGGGACCGCTTTCCGCCAGAGAGACATGCTGATCCCTATCTATTTTATTCCGATTTCAGTCGGATTAAACAACATCCTGGGCTGGCTGTCCTTGAAACTGAAACCCATAGAAAAGCGGCCGCAGGAAATCGCCGATGGTCCGACCGAGGCTTGAACGGCTTTATCAAATCCAATAATATCTTTACTCCAATAGAAGAATAGGTTCCTTTTTCCGGCTATGAGTTCTTTTTTGGGTGCGATCGACATCGGCGGAACGAAAATCCTCTCCGCCTGTTTTTCTCCCGGGGGCGATCTTCTCCGCCAACCCGTGGAAACACCGACCCGGGCCGATTCAAGACCGGAGGAAATCCTAGATAATATTTGCGCCAACCTCGAGCAAAGTTTGACCGCCTGCGGTATAAGCGCAAAGGAACTGTCCCGCCTGGGCCTGGGAGTGCCCACTACCATCCAGTACCACAAGGGCTTGATCGATGCCTCGCCGAACCTGCCGACCATGAGTGATTTTCCTCTCGGAACTCTGCTGGCCGAAAGGATCGGTGTTGAGGTGGTGATGGAAAACGATGCAAACTGTTTCGCTCTGGGAGAAGCCGGGTACGGGGCGGCGGCGTATTTTGGATTTGACGTGCCGTGGCCGACCAGC
>CAZSTM010000288.1:0-5164 GCA_964609635.1 uncultured Gemmatimonadales bacterium | reverse complement strand
TCGATCCCTTCTTCACGACGAAACCCGTCGGCATCGGAACCGGCCTGGGCCTGGGAATAGTCCTTGACGGCAAGTTGTTTCGCGGCAGTCATTTTTGCGCCGGGGAAATCTGGAAAAGCTGGTATCGAGGAGACCTCCTGGAGAAACGAGCCAGCGGCTCGGCGCTTGTCCGCTCATATCTCGAGCGCACAGGCAAAGATTGTTCCGGCGAGCAAATTTTCCGGAAAGCTCTGGGAGAGGAGCCGGCGGCGGTAAAAGTATTTCGCGATTTGGGCCGGGACCTGGGGCGTGGTCTGAGCTACCTGGTGAATATCCTGGACCCTGAGATAATCGTTTTCGGCGGGTCGGTGGCCGAGGCGTTCGACCTGTTTGTCGAGCCTCTGGAAAAAGAAATCAAACGTTACCGCATTAAAAGGAACGCGACGCGTTTTGTAAAAACCAAGCTAGGCAAGCTGGCCCCTCTTTACGGAGCGGCTTTTTTGAAAGGGTGAGAAAATGACCACCAGGTTTATTGCTGAAGTAGACCAACAGCCGGAGGCTTTAAGAAACCTGGTCTCATATTACCAAAAAGACGGTGAGAAACTGCTGGGCCTCTGGCGAGACCTTTTCCACAGGCATTCGAAAATCATTTTCTGCGGCATGGGAACCAGCGAGCATGTAAGCCTGCTCATCCAGGATACCCTGCTGCAAAGCGGCAAAGCTGTCTTCATCTACGATGCCGGGGAGTACCTGCATTACCTGCTGGGCTTTCAGAGCTCAGAGAGCCTTTTCGTGCTGATTTCCCAGTCCGGGGAAAGCGCCGAGACAAAAAAGGTGGCCCTGGCGACAAAAGGCAAAGCTCCGATCATCGTGCTGGCCAACGATGAATCCAGCGCCATGGCCCGTGCCGCCGACTTGTTTCTGCCCCTCAAAGCCGGTGAGGAAGCCTCGGTCTCCAATAAGACCTACCTCAACACCCTGGCCCTGCTTTACCTGATGGCCGGCGGCCGGACCGCTGCTCTGGCCGGGGTCGCCGACTACCTGGCAGACTCCGTACAGTCCGACCAGGTAACCAGGGCCGCAGAGTTTCTGCATCCTGCCCAAAGCATTCACTTCATTGCTCGGGGTCCCGCGCTGGCTGCGGCCAGGCAACTGGCCCTGACCTTTATGGAAGGAGCCAGGGTCCATTCCACGGCTTTTACCGCAGGAGCCTTCCGTCACGGACCGTTCGAGGTGGTGCGCAAAGGCCACCGGGCGGTGTTCCTGGTTCCCTCAGGCAAGACCTCCGGCCTGTGTTTCGGCCTGCTGGAGGAAATGCTGGCTCTGGGCAGCCGGGTGGTGTTGCTGACCGACTGCAAAGATACCCCGAAAGATAAAAACCTTTTCACCATCCGGTTTAAATCTTTCGGCGAGGAGAGGCTCTTACCCCTGGTTATAGCCCGGTTCCAAGGACATCTGCTGCACCACCTGGCGCGCCTGCGGGGATTCGAGGCCGGAGTTTTCAAGACTGTGTCCAAGGTCACCACTGAAGAATAAGATTTTTGTCCCCGAGCGCTCCATACTTAAATACTAAACCCGCAGAGCAAAAAACCGAGATGATCCGGACCTCGAGCTGTTGCTGCACGGTTTCCCGGATAGTGCGGGACAGGTCCGGGCAAGCTGCTGTGCTTGGAATAAAAAGATGGAGAGCTGTCCGGGGGGGTGATAAAGGAAAGTTGACGGGGAAAACAGGCCGGCGGGTTCAGGATCTTTACGGGTTGGCAGGGGCGAACATCCGGGCGAGGTCTCCATCGGTATGACGAACCGGTCTTTTGTGCCCGACTAGCTCGATCTTGAGCTTTTCATCTCGCTCGATACGGTTTATATCTTCCCCTAAGCTGCGGATATTGCGCATGTTGATTCCGATGTAAGAACCGGTTTCCGGGTGAGTGTCCAGGAATATTTTAACCGGGAAACGGTCCGGCTCCCCGGAGGAGCTTCTGGTAAAAATCTCCTGCAGGCGACTCCTGAAAATTTTACTCAAACTTATTTTCAGCATGTTGACATCGGGCTGGTTGAGCTGATCGAGCATTATGCGGATGGTCTTCTCCAACAACTTGAAAAGCGATGCCTCGTTCATCTGACCGCCCTCGCCGGTGCCCTCTTGCCCGTGCTCAATTGCATCCGCCTCTTTTGACTTACTGAAAAAAAGCACCCCGCCGGCTACTACAAAATTAACCAGCTTGGCGGATATTTTCAGCTTGTCCTGCTCCAGCTTCTGCTTGTCTGCGATCTTGCCGCCGACAAGGTGACCGGTCAATGGGTCGCGGAACACCTCATGGACATTGACCGCTTTGCGGGAGAACTCCTGTTCGACTTTTTTGGCCGCGATTGTTTTGTTTTCAGGCAAGTGAAACCTCGCTGCCACTCTAATTGATAAAAAATTAATAAGTTATGATATTTATATTGTTTTATTGTATTATATTTCAGCGCTTTTTGTCAAGTTTTTTTCCTTCCAGGGTGCAACAGACAAAGATGTCCGCCTGCTGGAAGGCGATGTTCCTGATTGTCTTATCCTTTGTGTTTCCGCCCGGCTGTCGGTCGGGTGTGGAGCGAAAAACTTGTCTTAAACGGATAACTTATATATTTTTAGCGTCATTGTTTCACAGCCGCACGCCGGCTCTTTAGAAACGGTAAAACTTTTTTCCGACAGGGTGCGGCGGTTAAAACCGACGGATATTACCACTGTTGGAGTACTGTTTTAGCCGGATGAATAACGAATACGGGAGGCACGGTGAACATAATTGTCTGTGTCAAGCAGGTGCCGGATACCGAAGCCCGGGTGCAGATTGCCGGGAATGGAACCTCGATCGACACCAGCGATATAAATTTCATACTCAACCCGTTCGATGAATTCGCCGTGGAGGAGGCCCTGCGGACCCGGGAGAAACTCGGCGGCCAGGTAACCGTTATCAGCCTGGGCGATGAGTCGGCGGCGGGGGTTATCCGGACCGCGCTGGCCATGGGGGCCGACCAGGGGCTGCTGCTCAAGACCGACCGATGGTGCGATGACCCTCTGCAGGTTGCCCGGGCCCTGGCGGCCGAGATCGCCGCCGGTGAGTTCGATGTGGTCTTTTTCGGCAAGCAGGCGGTGGGTAACGATCACGGGCAGGTGGGAATCCTGGTGGCCGAGCTGATCGGGGTGCCGGGAGTCTCGATGGTCAGCGAGCTGGAGATCACCCGGGACGGTGTCAGGGGCAAGCGGGAGATCGAGGGCGGGGCGGAGGTGTTCGAGTGCGGCCTGCCGGCGGTGATCACCACGCAGAAAGGCCTTAACGAGCCGCGCTACGCCTCGCTCAAAGGGCGCATGGCCGCCAAGAAAAAAACCATTGAGGAAAAGGAAATCACCCCGGCGGAGCCGGTCCTGGCTGTCGAGGCCCTCAACTACCCGCCGCAGCGCGAACGGGGAAGAATCCTCGGCGAGGGCACCGAGGCGGTGCCGGAGCTGGTGCGCTGCCTGCGTGAGGAAGCCAAGGTGATCTAGCCGGCCTTCGGCCTGGTTTTGCCGGGCCCGCTGCCGAGGTGATCGATCAAAAGCAGATAATAGATAAACCGAGGAGAATTATAGATGGCGATCAATATCCTGGTATTTACGGAAGTTCAGGAGAGTGGGGAGTTCAAAAAGTCCACGCTTGAGGCCCTGGGCGCGGCGCGTCGGATGGTCGAGGCGGCGGGCGGTGGGGAGGTCTGTGCCGTGGTGGTCTCCGACAAGACCGCCGATTCCTCACCGGCCCTGGCGGCTTTCGGCGCCGACAAGGTGCTCTGTGCCGAGCGGCCGGAGTTTTCACGGTACTCGCCCGGTGGTTATGCCGCGGCCGCGGTAGCAGCGGCGGAAATGGTAAAACCGGCTGCTGTCCTGGTGCCCGGAACCGCCCTGGGCAGAGACCTCACTCCCAGGCTGAGCGCCCGCCTGGGTGCTCCGGCAGCCACAGACTGTGTGGCGGTCGAGAGCGACGGCGGGAAAATTACCGCCGTGCGACCCGCTTACACCGGCAAGGTGCAAATGCGTGTCGGCTTCCTGAGCTCTCCCGCGGTCATCTGCCTGCGGCCGAATGTCTTTATGCCCGAAGCGGAGGACAGATCCCGGAGCGCCGAAACCGTATCGCTCAGCCTGGATTTGACCGAAAAGGACCTGGCGCTCAAGGTCACCGGTATCGAAAAGCAGGAGTCCGACCGTCCCGATGTGGCCGAGGCCGACCTGATTGTCTCCGGAGGCCGCGGTATGCGCGAATCGGAAGCTTTCGGCATGCTCGAGGAGCTCGCGGCGGTCCTCGGCGCCGGTGTCGGCGCCAGCCGCGCCGCAGTGGATGCAGGCTGGCGAACCCACGGCGACCAGGTGGGGCAGACCGGTAAGTCTGTCAGCCCCTCGCTCTACGTGGCCTGCGGTATCAGCGGGGCCGTGCAGCACCTGGCGGGCATGATCGGCTCCAAATGTATCGTGGCCATCAATAAAGACCCTGAGGCGCCCATTTTCAAGGTGGCCAATTACGGGGTGGTGGGCGATGTGTATCAGGTGGTGCCGGCGCTGATCGAGGAACTGAAAAAAGGTTCGTGATAAACCATCGGTTTGAACGAAGCCGGTTATGTTTTGGGGCACAGCATGCTGTGCTCTTACTTTAATATTATTAAACGACATAGTTACCGGGGGACTGGTTGTCCGAGGATAAATTCGATTGCATAGTGGTAGGCGCGGGACCCTCAGGGATCGCCGCCGCCCTGACCCTGGCCGGAGCGGGGCTGGAGGTGGTGGTTCTCGAACGGGGGGAGTACCCGGGAGCCAAAAACCTTTTCGGCGGAATACTTTTCACCACGGTTCTAAACCGTCTGGTTCCGGAGTTCTGGAAGGAAGCCCCCCTCGAGCGTCACGTGACCGGCCGGAGGTTCAGCTTCCTCAGTGCGGACAGCGAGCTGGCCGTGGACTTCGCCTCCGCCGGCTTCGACCGGCCGCCGTACAACAACTCGTTTATCGTGCTGCGCAGCCGTTTCGACCGCTGGTTCGCCGAACAAGCCGAGACCGCAGGCGCCGAAATCTTCTCCGAGGTCGTGGTGGATGATTTCATCCGCAAGGACGGCAAGGTGGTGGGCATTCTGGCCCGCGGCGAGGGGGGCGAGCACGATGAGCTGTTCGCCGATGCGGTAATCTGCG
>CAZSTM010000287.1:0-5848 GCA_964609635.1 uncultured Gemmatimonadales bacterium | reverse complement strand
GTGCTTCCCAGGGTTATCCTCTTGATTACTTTGCCGGCTGAATCGACCCAGGAGGTCAGGTCCAGGTTTTCCCGGGATGTAAGGCTGAGCTTGGCGGCCCGGCGCGGATCGATATCGGCCGGGGCCAGTTCGCGGCGGTGGGTTCCCTGGGCTTTACCCACATAAGTGCCGTCCTCGAGGTATTCTCCCTCTTCCGGGTATCTCTCCGGCAGGTAGCGAACCAGCTGTCGCAGGGAGGAGCCGTGGGAAATCTCGTAGAGCAGGTGTGATTGCAGGGCTCCGGCGAAATTGCCCGAAAAAGCCTCCAGTCTCCCGGCACTCATACTGGTGCGGCCCAGGCCGGCACTGTGGTATTGCTGCCGCCGGTGCCCCAGGCGGCCGTTTATCCGGAAAGAGCCTCTCCCCTGGTAGCTCAGACTGGCCTGTCCGGAGAGCGAGCGGCTGAAATGCTCCCAGAGGCCTTCCCGTCCGGCTGCGGGAGCTTTTCTCAAGTATTCGGTGCTGCGCCGGGTGAGCAGGAGACCGGTTTCCAGGCGGGGAGAAAATTCCGCTCTCAGAGCCTGGCTGAGCTCCAGGTAGCGGCTGCCCTCACGGTCGCTGTAGCGGCCGGGTTCGGTCAGCTCTTCCCGTTCGAAAGTGAATTGCGGGGTAAGAAAGGCCCAGCGACCGGAAATCTCGGCATTGTCCCGGCGTCGGTAGCTGTCGGCCGGTCCCGGCGCCGCACCCGAGTCGTCATTCAAGCGCAGCGAGTGGATGTTGATATGCTGCAGGCGTGCGTTAAAGACTCCGGAGGGTTCCAGGGCCAAGGAGTACCGGCGGCGGTCGGCCCGTTCCCCATTGGTACGCGCCAGGCGACCGTAGCCGGCATCCAGGGTGATTCCCCCGTCGAGGTCGAGCCGGGTACCCGCCTCCTGCACCCGTTCCCCGTGGTCTGCGGACCCGGCACCGGGGGAAGCGGGAGTCAGATGCCAGCGCCGCTCGAAATCCGCCTGATAGCGGCGGCCCTGGAAACTGAATTCGCTCTGTACCTCGGAACTCTTGCCCCAGGCTGAAAGCCGCACCGGAAGACCGGGAAGCCCCAGGGTATCCACTCCGGCAAAAAGCTCGTGTGCGGTTCTCAGCGGCCGGCCCCGGCCGCTGAGAAGGTTGTCCGTGCGCTTGAGCAGAGCTCCCTCGCCGGCAAACCGCAGGTGAGCAACCGGAGTAAGCTCGAAAGCCAGGCCGCTGCGGTCCTGGCGGGCCGGAGGGCTGAACTCGCCTATGGGATCGAAATCACCGAGCCCGTCGCCCAGGTAACGGTACCCTCCGATTGAGGGATCGAACCGGTAAGCCCCCCGGAAATCTCCCACTTCGCGGAAAGTGACCATGTAGTCTCCCCTGTCCGGACCCATGTACTCGAAATAAGCACGTTCGGTATCGGCTCCGCGCAAAAGGTACAGGCCGCGGCCCTCGCCCAGGTAGCGCACCCCTGCAAAAACCAGGCTGTCGCCGGCCAAGCCCTGCTCGGCAAGGTATTCCAGCTCCTCGGGAGTAAAATCCTCTCCCAGGGGACTGTTCTCCAGGTCGGATTCCCGCAGGAAGTAGCCGCGCAGCTTCCCCAGACGGCTTGAGGCCTGGCCGGTGACGGTGTAGAGGGATTTTTTGAAAGTCTGGCTGACATACTCGTAGTCGACCTCGATGCGGCTCTCGGAGCCGATCAGGTACCGCTCGGTGAATGTCAGCGTGCCCTGGATGTAGTTCACGGTGTAGTCCCGGCGAACCCCTCGTCTCATCAGGCGCCCGTCCAGGTAAACCCGCTCACTGCCTGCCAGCAGGTGCACCGGTTCGCCGTTCCTGCCGGTCAGGGCGTACGGCCCCTGTTGTCCCTCCCGGCCGTTGAAACGCAACTGATGAAAAGTGCCTCCGCTGAGAGCCGCGCTTGCGCCCAGGCTGAAATTTCCGCCGCTGTACCGGCCTTCGACCCCGTCGAGCTTGCGTTCCATCATTGAGAAGCGGAAACCCTCGAGCCGGAAGTCATAATCGCCCAGAGAGACCCGGCCGTGCGGAGAGCTGAGGGTGACTGTTATTTCATCGAGCTGACGTAACTCGGCGCTGCGACCCTCGGGAGCCAGCGGCAGGTCCTGGTCGTTCAGGCGCAGGGAAAGACTGGTTTCCGGAGAGAGCTTACCGTTAACCTCGACCATCAGGTTCTGGTCTATCAGTGTGCCCCCGCCCCCAGCGGCCGGTCCGCCTCCCGAGACCGAGACACTCTTGGAACCCCTGATCTCGAAACCCGCCAGACGGAATCCCTCACCCGGCCGGCCGGTACCGAAAGCGGTTTCACGCCGTGTAGAACTGTCCAGGGCGGTTGCAGGCAGAGCTTTCGACTTTATAAACGCACCCGGCACAGAGTCGGCAAAATCGGAACGCAGGCGGAAGCTGTCTTTGAAAGTGAAAGGCCAGGCCAGGTAAGCAGCCACAAGGCGGCTGCAGGTCAGGCTGGAATCCAGGTGGATGAGGCCTCGAACATGGTCCAGTCGGTAGAGTTCGGAGCCAAGCGGCGTGCTGTCGCAGAAAAGACGAAGCGAGCCCGGGACAACGAAACGAGAGCTTAAAGATATCCTCCCGCTCCCCTTTTCCAACTCCAGGGTGTCGCAGCGGGCCTCCTGCGCCTGTTGAGGAGGAATCTCCCGGGCCGAGGCCGCAGACCTCCGGCCGGCAGCGATCAACACCGGCAGCAGCAGGATCAGGGGCTTGAGAATACCCGGCGCAACCCAGATGAAATAACTGCGACCTGGCCGCCGGGAGATCATTCTTCTTTCTCCAGGTCGATTACCATAAGCTCCGGGGGAACACCGGCGAGCAGATAAATCACCCCCGGCCTGCTGACTGCGGAGCCGATATCCAGCACAGGCGAGATGCCCGGAGTCTGCTCGCGTACAGCGCCGCCGGCGCTGTCGAGTAGTATCACTCGCCGGAGACGGTCGGTAAGGCAGAGCCATTCGGTACGGTCCGCCGCGGCCACGGCCGCTATTCTCCGGGGAATGAAATCCCGGACACCGCAAGTGATTTCGTGTGCGGTGCGGCCGAAAATGTCCACGGCGGTGATCCCGCCTCCCTGCGGCCAGAGCAGATAGAGCCTGGTACCATCGGCGGAGACTGCGATATCCTCCGGCTCGGCCGCTTTACGCCCTCCCCCGGCGGCAAAAGACCACAGCGGGCGGCCGGAGTCATCCAGCAGGTGCACCTGAGCCGTGGCGCGGTCGAAAACCGCCATCTGGCTGCCGGCCACCAGCTCCAGCATCACGGGATCGGCCGCGAACGGCAGGTCGATACTACCGCGAACCTCTCCCCGGTAATCCACTCGCCAGATACGTCGGCTGCCGCGGTCGGTAAGGTAGATAAAAAATCCATCGGGTCGGCTGAGATACACCGGGTCCACAAAAGGCTGCCCGCTCTCGGTACCGTCGATCTCCCAGAGGGCCCGGCCGGTTTCAGGACAAACCCTGATCAGCAGGGCTCGCGCCCGGTCGAGAATGAAAATCTCCGAGCCGGAGCCTATCGAGAGCCGCTCCGGCTCTGCAGCCTCCCCTGGCCCGCCGAGATCGAGCGCGAGAATCCTCCGGCTTTCACCGGCCTCGCCATAAGCGGCGCCCGCCAGAATCAGAGCACACAGAGTTATTTTTATCGCTCGAGCCCACATACCGAAAAAGCTTTTGTCAAGGCAGTCAAAAAGTCAATGAAAAAGCCGCAAACCTGCTATTGTTGCCTAAGAAAAACGGGGCATATGTGTCGTGCACCTGAGTGCACAAATCTTTCGGTTCGCGCTTGCCAAATCTGGCCGCAGCATTTAATTTAAGGCCACACCAATAAGTGATCTGCCTGAGCTTACGCAAGATTTATGCTGAAACTCTATCGGGGCGAGGTAATAAGCCATGTTTGATCTGAAAGGGTTCAAAAGAGTCGATTTCCCCAAAGGCTTCCTCTGGGGTGCGGCCACCAGTGCTTACCAGGTCGAGGGAGGCAACACCAACAACCAGTGGTGGGCTTTTGAACAGCTCGAGGGAAAGATCGAGCGCGGCGAAAGATGCGGCGCGGCCTGCAATCACTACGAAAGATACGAGGAGGATTTCGACCTGGCGCAAGGCCTGAAGCACAACATCCACCGCCTGAGTATCGAGTGGAGCAGGGTCTGTCCCGAAGAGGGGACTTTCGACTCGAACGAGATCGAGCATTATCGCCGGGTGCTCGAGGCCCTTAAGGAGCGCGGCATTAAAGTGTTACTCACCATGCACCATTTCACCGATCCGCTCTGGTTTTTCGACAAAGGCAGTTTCGGCCGGAAGGGAGCGGAAAAAGACTTTGCCGCTTTTTGCGAACGGTGCGCCCGGGAGTACGGCGGCCTGGTGGATTACTGGGCCACGTTCAACGAGCCTCAGGTGAATCTGCTGGGCTGGCTCTGGGAAATCTTCCCGCCCGGGAAAAAAGACCTGGAGGCCGCCTGCCGGGTGCTGGCCGGACAGCTCAAGGCCCACGCCGCGGCCCGGGCGGCGATCAAGCAGCGCCTGCCGGATGCCGAGGTGGGGCTGGTGATGGCCACCGGCGAGTTCCGCCCCAAGCGCGACGGCGATTTCCTGGACCGGCATTTCGCCGATCTGTTCGACTACCTCTGGACCGAGTCCCACCTGAGGGCCGTGGCCACCGGATGGATCAGCTTCCCATCCATCGGAGAGGATGAGCTGGTGCCCGATCTTGAGCACAGTTGTGACTTCTGGGGTGTCAATTACTACACCGAGAACCGGATCGACAGCCGCAAGCCTCGCGCTCTGGCCGATCCACTGCCGGGCGAGCGGGTTACCGACATGAGCTGGACCTGGGCGCCGGAGGGTCTGATAAAATCCCTGGAGCGCTACTCCAGGCAAGCGGTACCGCTTATGGTTTCCGAGAACGGTATCGCCACGAGGGATGACTACCAGAGGGTGCGCCACATGGTCGAGCACCTGCGCGCGCTGGCGGCTGCTGTCGAAAGCGGGCTGGATGTGCGCGGTTATCTCCACTGGTCGCTGCTGGATAATTTCGAGTGGGCCTGCGGCTTCCGTCCCCGTTTCGGACTGATCGGGATCGACTACGCCACCCTCGAGCGAAAGGTCAAGCCTAGCGCGAAGTTTTTCGCCGAGGTGATCGAAAACAACGCCCTGACCCGCGAGCTGATAGAGAAGTATCTCCCGGAAGCCTATCGGTTCTAATCCGCAGATTGCGCAGATTATTGTCCACAGATTACACAGATTTTACAGATGATTATGAAAGAAAATAAAAGAGATCCGAAGACCCCTGCTATTATTGGCGCGGCAATGGAGGTACATCGGTAACTGGGATGTGGTTTTCTTGAAGAAGTATATCAGGAAGCTTTGGCGCAGGAAATGGCTGATAAAGAAATTCCTTTTCAGCAAGAGGTAGAATTGTCGGTGTTCTACAAAGGACATCGTCTTAACACCTCGTACCGACCTGATTTCATTTGTTTTGACAAAGTCGTGGTTGAATTGAAGGCTATCGACAGACTCTGCGGCAATGAAGAAGCACAAATTATAAATTATCTCAGAGCTACGGGATTAGAACATGGACTCTTGCTTAACTTCGGGGTTCCCTCGCTGGAGTACAAAAGGTTCATTTATACCCCGGGGAAAAACCATCCGAAGACTATAGAATAAGTTCTTGTCATTTTATCTGTGCAATCTGTGAAATCTGCGGATTATCTGTTCAATCTGCGAAATCTGTGGATAAAAAGTGGATAAAAAAATGAACTCACGCGAAAGAGTCCTGGCCGCTATCGAACACCGCACACCGGACCGGGTGCCGATCGATTTCGGCT
>CAZSTM010000286.1:4223-5853 GCA_964609635.1 uncultured Gemmatimonadales bacterium | reverse complement strand
CAGCTGCATTCACTACCAACAACTGCCGGAAACAAAGTGTGTGTAAAGCGGATTGAGCGTATCATCGCTTCGGCAGATATTTTAGCACAACCCTTCGGATACGATATGAGGATTTTTCGCTGCATTGTTAGTTCCGTGGGCGCGGCGGTCCTTGGCGTCCTCATGCTCTCAATAGCCGCCGGGGCAGCGCCTGTCGAACTGTTCATCGATTCAGCGCACCCGGCGGGAGACATTGATGTTGCCCGCTACGCGCTCGGACAGGGCGGGCTTTCGCACGAACCGATGTTCGAGGCACATCTGGACCAGGTCGCCAAGCTCAAGCCTCAAACCATACGTCTTTTTGTGCAAGAATACTTCGACCTCTACCCGGAGCACGGTCGCTATCACTGGGAAACACTCGACCGAAGTATCGAGAACATTCTGGCCACGGGCGCGAAGCCGCTGATGAGTCTCTGTTTCAAACCGCGCGTGCTGTATCCGCAAATCGACCAAGACATAGTGCATCCAACGGACTACGCGGAATGGGAGACCCTTATAGAAGCTCTGGTGCGGCATTGCAATCAGGAAAAGAACTATGGGATCGAGTATTGGGAGGTCGGTAACGACGTGGACATCGGCGAGTCCGGCGGTTGCCCTTACCGCTTCCAACCGCAAGACTACACCATCTACTACACGCACACCATCAACGCCATTCTGCGCGCAGGCCCCGGCGTGAAGGTCGGTGGACCTGCGCTGGCCGGTTACCTAAGCCCGATTGGCGATGTGCTTATCGATTTCTGCGGCCGGGACAGCGTGCCACTCGATTTCTTCTCCTGGCACATGTATGGCAATGACCCGCTTCGCCTGCGCCGGAGCATTCGCGACATCAAGCAAAAGCTGGCTCGGTATCCCCGGCTGGCCGCCACGGAAACCATCATTGATGAGTGGAACATCAAGCTTCTGGGTGACGAGCTGACATCAGGCTTCCAGGCGGCGTTTGTGCTCGAAAGCACCTCTAGTTTCCTCGAGGAAGGCCTCAGCCTGGCGTCTTACTACCATATTCGCGACCACTTCGTGAAGCCGGAGGATTTTACCTGGATGTCACCCTCTGGTTATCGGTTCATGTCCGACTGGTGGAACGTGCAGGTGCAAAACAGCGGGCTGTTCGACAAACAAGGACTTCGCCGCCCGGCCTACTATGTCTTCCAGATGCTGGGCCAGATCCGGGGTGAAAGGCTCCCGGTGAACGGCGGCACCGACGACATCCGTGCACTAGCGGCAAAGCAAGGCAACCTGACGCACGTAGTGCTTTGGAATTTTCCGCTCTCCGGTTCAGGGACGACGAACGAAGTCGTCCTTCGCTTCCCACCCGACCAACCGGGCCGGATCCGCCTCATGAAGCTCAACGCGGCTTCCAATCGGCTCGAGGAACTCCACTCCGGCAGTGCCGCTGAGCTGAACACCGCCCCTCTCCGGTTGCAGCTTGCACCCTACGGCGTGGCATGGGTACAGCTCGGGGAATTATAAGAGATTAGATTCCGGGTTTTCAATCCCTCTGTCGGTACCTTGGACTGCCTGCCCTTGACAATAATTATTTGACAGGCAAAATAAAGGGCCTTCCGCGCCTCTAGGTCCGCCCCTTACGCGCGCG
>CAZSTM010000286.1:0-4123 GCA_964609635.1 uncultured Gemmatimonadales bacterium | reverse complement strand
TGACAGGCAAAATAAAGGGCCTTCCGCGCCTCTAGGTCCGCCCCTTACGCGCGCGCGGAAAACTGTGCACTGTTCTTTACTTTGGGCTGCAAGCACGTATGTGGGCGCGGCGGAGATTCGACTCCACGACGACAAAGACGGAGACCGGTGTACACCGTCGACGCTGATTAGTCCGTCCTTAGCGCGTGCGCATCAATTCATCGCACTCTCTGATATCTGAGACAGTCTGGAAAGGAGCTTTTTGTAACGTTGTAACTGGAAGGAGGGAGTCCCGAAAATATTATTTTACTGCCTGCGGGCGTGGAAACGAGTTTGAGAATGGCTCGCAGATAGTGCGAGAAGGCGGACAGGTGGAACCGCTGGTCAGTGAAGAAACAATCCGGGTGGCTGTCTTCGTGAGGAATTTCAACCTGCTCTGCGAGTATCTGGAAGCCGCCGGCAGGGGAGATTAACCCTGGACGGAATTGATGACCGCGATTATAAGATTCTCATCCGGGGGCGCCCTCTTCCGCCAGAGCAGTTCCTGACCGTTCAGGGCAATTCCTTGATATAGATATTGGCAAACTGAATGGGGTCGCCGTGGTGTTGCAGGACGATCGCACCCTTCTCCGGGATACCCGGCAGCTTTGCCTCCCTGATTACGGTCCTGCCATTGACGTCAATCGTCACCACCTCACCGGTCAGGGTGATCTCGAACCGGTTCCATTCGCCTACAGGGTTGTCCGCATTGAACATCGGCACGGCACTGCTTCGCACCTCCGGCGGCATTTCCTCGTCCGTTCGGTAACCCCAGATCTCTCCGGAGCCGCACGGCAGGTTCCAGATATTGACCTGAGCTTTCGAGCTGCCCCGCAGGTAGATTCCACTATCCCCGGCGTCTTTCACCGCTACCAGCACGTCCTCGCCCTTCTCGTCTTTCAGATACGTGCCGTCCGGCATCACGACCATCCAGTTCTTGATCTCCGGCTCCCGCGGCAGGCGCCAGTCCAGGATCAGCTTGAAATTGCGGTATTCCTTTTCGGTCCGGAGGGATTGGTTGTCCTGGCCGTCGGCTTCGCTCTTGCCGTCGTAATCGAGAACCCAGTCCCTGGCCACCCAGTGTCCTTGGTTGCCGGGAACCTTTTTCCAGCCGCGCAGGTCGAGACCGTTGTAAAGAGACTTGAAGCCGCGGTCCTCCTGGGCCACCAGTTCAGGCGGCGGGTTGGAGCCCGGCAGCTCTTTGATCCGGATGTTTCTGAAATGAACCTTGCTGCCTTCGGATTCAAGACAGATATAGCCCTTGCGCGGATTGCAGTGATAGCCGCGGGTGACTACCCCGCCGTTCACTGCCAGGCTGATCGTACCGTCAAGGCAGGTTACCCGGTAGTGGTTCCACTGCCCGGTAGGATTCATCCTGTCTTCGGTGGGTAGTGAGCGCATGGCGCCGGCCCCCCTGGGATGGAGTTTGTCCGGGCGCATCTGTGCCCCGAGGATGGCGAAAACATCCCCGGCGTTACTGTCCATGATCTGAACCTCGATCGAGCGGGTGAATGGTTTTCCCGGCGCCGTGATATCCCCGGAATGCACGAACAGGCCGGCGTTACCGCCCTTTTTCATGTGCCGCCATTCGAGTTCCAGGACGTAGTTTTCGTACATCCGCGCTGTGCGCAGAACGCCGCTGGGGATACCGGTGCAGACGATGTTTCCATCACTGACGGCAAAAGTTTCGGGCGCACAGTTGACGTTGACCCAGCCGTCGAGATTTTTCCCGTTGAACAGCGGTACGAATCCCGCAGCGTCACTCCGCACTTTGGCGGTGCAGGTAAAAAAGAGTGCGATACTCAAACCGGCGGTAAGAGAACCATAAAATAAACGTTTCATCGGTGAGGACTCCTTGTTAAGTGATGGGTGTTGAAGTCATGTTAACCGGACCTTCCCGTTTCGGATTCGTTTTCGGGGGGCAGGTCAATTCAATCCGACCAATGTCAGGGTTACGATGGTCTTGTGGATATTAACTGCAAAACGCACTTCCGAGTTACCAATCACTCCTCCATCACCTTGCCCAGCAGCTCTTTTATCGGGTTGTAATGTTTGACTATTATCACCGGGCGGTTGCAGCGCTTGGCGATCATCTCCGTAATATTGCCCAGCAATATCTGACGGTTGAGCCCGTGTTCTGTTGCGCCCAAAATCAGCACGTCGTAGTTTTCAGACTCTTTTATCAAGCCCACACTTACCGAACTATGACACAGTGTTTTTCGGTGCACTTCCAGTTCATCCTCTTTGAGCAACCTGTGCACCGCCTTGTTGAGCCTGTTGGTGACCTGCCTGCGTGTTTCCTCGTCAGCATCAGGGGCCACTACGCTGCTTACCGTAACTGAGCCGTTATAATAACGCGCCAATGCAGCCGCGTAACTCTCTGCGCGGCGGGCATGGACTCCTCCTGCAGTCGACAGCAGGATATTGCGGAAAGACTCTTCTGGCACATGCTTGATCAGCAGGATATCACACTTGGCATGGCTCACGATATCGTCCACCACGTCACCGAGTATTCTTCGTGCCGTGGATGAATAGCCTTTCCAACCTAGAACTATCGTATCGCATTTTTTATCCCTGGCCGTTTCCAGAACGGCCCGCGCCACATTATGCCCCACGCGAATCACCGGGTGGGCCACAACGTTGTGAATAATCGCGCTGGTCTGGGCCGTCTCCAGCAGACCGCGCTCGCGCTCGGCGTATGAAATATCGCGCGAGGGAGCAACCTGGTCGGGAATCTGTACTACCCGCAGGACAATTATCTCCCCGCTACGTTCGGTTGCCAGCGCCGAGGCGATCTCCATCAGCCTCGGCACGTTAGCTGGATTCGCCACCGGTACCAGCACTCTATATTTTACTTCGCCCGTCGTTTCAGGCTCAAGAGCTACCCTGGATGGAGCTCCAGGCAACGCCACTTCTTTTAACTGGATTCCCTTCCAAGTAAAAAAAGCCATCAGTGAAAACCCAAGCAGCGACAGCCCGTACACCATCGGCCCTGGGTGCTGCATTACGATCTGGCTGAGAAGGAACAGGTTAGCCGCTATACCGAGCGCCGGCAAAAGCGGGACCAGCGGTACACGGTACGGCCGCTCGATATTGGGGAATTTGCGCCTGTGGGCGATCAGCGTAACGTTGACCAGGATCAGGGCCATAATCAGCACCGTGTCGGCGAAGTGCGCCAGCTCCTCCAGCTCCATGCTGGCCATGAACAACATAATCAAAAATGCCACGATTATCAACGCCACAATGGGCGTACGGGTATCGGGATTAACCTTGCCCAAGCCACCAGGTAAATGTCCTAGGTGGCTCATGGACAGAGTTACCCTAGAGCCCGCCAGAATTGAGGCATTGGCCGCGCCAACCATCGAGAACAACGCCCCCCCGATAATCACCATCCCGCCCACTGGTCCCAAGAACATCACCGCCGCCTCGCCTATTGCGGCCTCGGTGTACTCATTCAGTCCGGCAAAGACTAAAACCAGCACAATCATCGTATAGATCACTATCACAAGTCCCATCGAGATAAAAATCGCCCGCGGGATCGTTTCCGTGGGCTTCTTGATTTCACCTGCAGAGGCGGCTATCGCCGAGAAGCCGAAAAAGGTTATGAACACCATCGCGGCAGTCCCGCTAATCCCGGCAACGTCCATTGACATTGTCTCCAACAGGTGGCCTGTGTCAAAGCTGCCCAGCCCGCCGATTATAAACCAGACCAGCAGCAGCACTTTGGCTGTGGTGACAACCACCTGGAACGCGCCACTTTCCCTGGTACCCTTGATATTGATCAGAGTCAGCGTCACCAGGGCTACCGCACCGGCCAGAAAATGGATCGGGGTTTCGTGGATGAACTCAACAAAAAAGCTGGAAAAGCTAGCGAGATAAAACGCACAGGAGGAGGTATAACCCAAAATCAATGCGGAGCCGACCAGGTAGGCCAGCGGCCCGGGGAATGTCTTGCGGGTGTAAAGGTAGCCCTCGCCGGATTCGGGATAGATACTGACGAGTTCACAGTAGGTCAGGGCAGTGAAACCAGCCACTATCGCGGCGATCAGGAAGGAAATTATCGCAGCCGAGCCTACATTGCGAACCGCCAAACCGCTAAGAGTGA
>CAZSTM010000285.1:0-5859 GCA_964609635.1 uncultured Gemmatimonadales bacterium | reverse complement strand
GCGGATAATTATCACAGATTGAAATAAGCCTGAGGTCTTATTTAGCGGCCAAAAGGCCGTTTCAATGGTCCAGGCTGCGCAGCAGCGCTTTGCGCAGCCCCGCAAGGTCATCCGGCGAGAGGTCATCGAAAGCCACCTGGCCGGCGTCATCGAAAAATTCAGTGATCGTGCGGCTTCCCAGGTCCACCCGGCCGGCCACGGCCAGGGCGGTCTGCTCGCGGTTCCAACCTTTCCCGGCCGAGAGCATGTCCAGAAGCACCGCGTTCTCGGTCCCCTGCCTTAGGGCTTTGAGCCTCAGGCTGGCCACCGGCCCGGTGATACCGAAGCGCTTTCCCGGATAAAGGACTGCCGTAGAGGCGAAAGAATCGAAATTCTCGTCCGAGCCGATTGTCTGCCAGGGCAGAAGTCCCGATCCATGGTTCAGCCAGACCTTGAGCGGCCAGGCGGCGGCGGTCAAATTCGACTCCTCCAGCCGATTGAAACTTCCGTAATTGCGAATCTCCTCCCCGAAAGTCTCCTTGCGCCAGGCCAGGTAGGCGTTCTTGGGGTAGAAAAAACTGCTGACATAGGTCACGCTCCTCAGCCCGTCAAAAAGGCCGAACTGCAGGTGCGGCCGGCTGATGTCCATCCGGTAAATGAAATTGACATCATCAACCTCGCCCACCGCCCTGGTGAACAGCTTGCCGTAATAAGCTATCGCCAGAAAGTCATCCCACTGGTAGGGCTCATCCAGCAGCCACCAGGCGGTGCCGTCGCCTTTCTGTCCGTTGGTTGCCCGTTTCCAGTAATACTTGTTGTTCAGGTATACCTGGAACTCGGTATCCAGCCAGCCTTTCTCGCGGAAGTGTTGGGCGAACTGTTTGAGCACCCCTACAAAAGCCTGCTCGTATGCAGGGGCGAACGCCTCCTCGATAGGCGGGGCTTGCAGGGCATGCTCGTTTATCATGCCCACGTAGGTGGTATCCCTGGGAGTAAAACGGTAGTATTTTTCCAGGTTTCCCGGCCAGTTTTCATGAAACGGCAGGTACATTACGGGAACCGGGACCGGGTGGTCGCTGCCGGTAAAAGCGCTGCCGTCCAAATAGGGGCCCCAGCGCCTGTCCCAGCGCGACCAGTCGGAAACCCGCATCTGCGCTCCCTCGCCCTCCAGCTTGGGCGCGCCCACGGCCCTGACCTGGCCGTTCTGCCTGTAGGGCAGCTGATTGATCACGCAGAGGTGATCGTGCGCCATGCGATAGTACTTCCGCTCGAGGTCAAAATACTCTTCCGAGTCGGTTTCCATGCCGAAATGCCCCGAGACAGGACCGTAACAATTCAGCTCGCTGATGAAAGGAAGCCTCGGCGGCAGAACCGCTTTATGGATGGTCAGGCGCAGGTTGATCGTGCGGGCGATCAGTCCTCTGGCGCCCACCACCACCCTGGTGCGGTAGGTACCCGGCCGCGCCGAGCGCGGCACGTAATATTCCACCAGAACAGCCTGGTTTCGCTGGCCTTCCACCCGATTGTTCGGGTCCGGGATACTGAACGACCCCTCCAGCGGCAAGGCAACTTCCGGGTAATAAGCCCCGGTGCTTTCGGATCTGATATACCAGTCGCGGTAGAGGCGAGCCGATAATCCGGCTCCCGTGCCGAAAACAGGCTCTGCGCGCACCTTTATGCCTTTCAGGCTCCCGGCCGCAGGTTTCACTATCAGGTGGAAAGCCGCCGTGCCTCCACGTGGAACATTCAACGATACGGTTGAGGTTTTCGAATTCCAGAGGTGATTTCCGTACTTGTAGCCGTAGTTATTTTCCCCTTCGAACGCATACAGACCGGGGTTTTCCTCGAGCAGGCGCCCGGTTACCGGGTTCACCTTTTCCTCGGCCCCGCAGGCCCAGACCCGTATTTTACCTCCCAAGCTCCCCCCGGGCGGCGAAAGCAGCGAGGCCGACTCCAGCGTGGCTGAGGCTATACCCTGGGCAAAGACCCAGGGGCTCACTTTGCCGCAGTGGTTTTTGGTACGGACCGCCACCCGGCGATCGGCCCCCGGCGGCAAACCGTTAATCAGCACCGTATCCAGATCCTGCCCGCCCGGATGCGGCAGCAGCCTCCTGGGCACCCGTTGGGCGGCTTCCACGTCATTCTCGTCCAGAGAGCTTGCGGATACGGCCATTTCGTAATACAGGCCGCGTTCCCCGGTCCGGTCCGGGGGAGTAACCACCACCCGCAGGCTTCCGGTTTCTAATCCCGCCCTGTCCGGCGCCGGGTATACTTTCACCGCGCTCACCGGTCCAGGCATCCCGGCGGGAGCAGGCTCCATAACCACTTCCAGGTAAGGGGCGAATTTTCCGGAATCGCGGCTGTTAAAACGCTTGTAAATGAAATGGTCGCCGGCATCGCGCTGCTGGCCCTTGGCGTCCATCAACACCAGGCCGTAAGCTGCGCCGCCTATCAGCGCATCCACCAGCGACAGGGGCACCTCTACCGATTGCCAGCCCCGGGATTCCTGACGAACGGTTCCGGCGGCGACCAGGGTGTTGCCGTGGGAGAAGATGACATCGGTGATATCACTGCCGGGACCGGCCCAGCGCACTGGTTTACGGGTCTGGGGGTCGATGCGCACATATGCGGCGCAACTGGCGTCGCCATCGGCGCCCTGTCCGATTCCGCGGCCTTCGATCCAGTCCACACTGATGGTGCCGAGTACCAGCTTTATTATCGGCGCCTCCTCCACCCGGTGCAGCCACAGCCTGGCCGAGACCGCTTGCCGCCCCCGGGCCGCCGAAACATCAAAACCCAGCAGGGCACAGTAGTGCACTCCCTCGACAAAAAGAGGTTCCGCCGCACCGAAATCAAAAGTCGGCTCGCCGCGGTACATCCAGGCCACGGTGTCTTTGGTTACCGGCAGTTTCACTTTCCTGCCTGCATAGCAAGATAGCAGAACCAGACCGCAGGTAAGCAGCCACAGTGACCTCGAAAAATACACACGAACTCTCATCTTTCCTCCTGGGACGGCTTTCCAGTCGGTTGACGACCGGCCGGGCAAGGATTAAATATTGAAGACTCCGGCGCAACAAGCTGCCGGGTATTTTCGATTGTCAAGGTTTTTTTGATTAATACTATTCGCTCGCTGATCCCGCTGCAAGCCGCGGTAATGCGCTCGCTATTCAATTCAGGCGAATCAAACGAATATATTAGGGAGCCGTAAGGTCCCTGTCAATAAAGACGGTCGGCTCGAGTTTTGCCTGCCGCTCATTCGGGAAGGGCTTAGCCGGCGGGCTCGGTGCCCTCATTCCAAAACGAGTTTGGCCTGGGCCGGGTTTACACAATCGGCCTTATAGCAATATTTTGACAAAATGCCTAAATAATGATAGATTTCAAAGTTTAGTTTAAAATATTTTAATTTTCCACAGGACAACCAGGCGATGAAAGCGGGCAGCGGGAAAAACGGTGCATTTCTCTTGGTCAAGGGCGCCAGGGAACACAATCTTAAAAATATCGATGTAACCATCCCTCGGGGCAAGCTCACCGTACTCACCGGACTTTCGGGCAGCGGGAAAAGCTCCCTGGCCTTCGATACGATTTACGCCGAGGGCCAGCGTCGCTATGTGGAAAGTCTTTCGGCCTACGCCCGGCAGTTCCTCGGCCTGATGGACAAACCGGATGTGGACTTCATCGAGGGCCTTTCGCCCGCCATCTCCATCGAGCAGAAAAGCGCCAGCCACAACCCCCGGTCTACAGTGGGTACGATCACCGAGATTTACGATTATCTGCGCCTGCTGTTCGCCCGGATCGGGATGCAGCACTGTCACAAATGCGGCAAACTTATCGCACGCCAGAGTGTAAGCCAGATTGTCGACAGCCTGCTGGAAACCTCCGCCGGCACCCAGGTAACCCTGCTTGCGCCCCTGGTACGCGACCGTAAGGGCGAATACCGTGAGCTGTTCGAGCAGGTGCAGAAAAAGGGGTTCGTGCGCGTGCGGGTCGATGGGAAACTCTTCCGCATCGAGGAAGCGCCCAAGCTGGACAAGAAACGCAAGCACCGGATCGAAGTGGTGGTGGACAGGCTGAGGATCGAGGAATCTTCCCGGGGGCGGCTGGCGGACTCGGTGGAGACAGCGGTAGGACTTGCCGGAGGGATAGTCCAGGCGGTTTCGTCCAAAGAGGAAAAATTATTCAGCGAGGAATTCGCCTGCCACGAATGCGGTATCAGTTATGAGGAGTTGAGTCCACGTATGTTCAGTTTCAACAGCCCTTACGGGGCCTGCGAGGCCTGCGGGGGGCTGGGAACCCGTATGGAGGTGGACCCCGAGCTGGTGGTGGGAGATGGGCGGGTCTCGATCCTGGAAGGAGTTATAAAGCCCTGGGGCGAACCGGGAGGCACCATACGAAGCACGATCTTGCCGGGTTTGAGCGAGACCTACGGTTTCGACCCCAACACTCCCTGGGGTGAGCTCCCGGAGCAGGTCAAAAGGGTGATTCTCTTCGGCTCCGGCCTGGATGAAATAGCTTTCAAGTGGAAGTCCGACAAGTTCAACGGTGAGTACCTGAGCAAATTCGAAGGCGTGATCCAGAGCCTCAACCGCCGCTATCACGAGACCTCCAGCCCGGCGGTCAAGACCCAGATCGAGGAATACATGAGAATCCTGCCCTGCCCGTTTTGTAAGGGCAAACGTCTTAAACCCCAGTCTCTTGCCGTACGGGTGGCGGACACCAGGATCGGCGAGCTGGTGGAGATGCCCATCGGCAGGCTGCACGAATTTTTCAACAGCCTCGAGCTCAGCCAGCGCCAGTGGGCTATAGCCCGTCAGGTGGTCAAGGAGATCCGCGAGCGTCTCGGGTTCATGGCTAATGTAGGCCTGGACTACCTCAACCTCGAACGCTCAGCCGAATCGCTCTCCGGCGGCGAGGCCCAGCGGATCCGGCTGGCCACCCAGATCGGTTCCCATCTGGTGGGCGTACTGTATATCCTGGACGAACCCTCGATCGGACTGCACCCCCGCGATAACCTGCGCCTGATAGAAACGCTCTACCGCCTGCGCGACCAGGGGAACAGCGTAATCGTGGTCGAGCACGACGAGGGTACCATCCGCAGCGCGGACTACATTATCGACCTCGGACCCGGAGCCGGCAAACTGGGCGGCAGGATCGTAGCCCAGGGATCGCTGGAGAACATACTCAAAGAGAAAGATTCGCTCACCGGCGCCTACTTGAGGGGAGATGAAGAGATTCCCCTGCCGAAAAAACGTCGCTCCGGAAACGGCAAAAAACTGACCGTGGTAGGCGCCACCGAAAACAACCTCAAGAATATCGATGTCGATTTCCCTCTGGGCAAATTCATCTGTGTGACCGGGGTTTCCGGTTCGGGCAAGAGTACCCTGCTCGAAGACATTCTTCACCGCCATCTCGCCCGGCTCCTGTACGGTTCCCGCAAAAGCGCGGGCTCGATCCGGGAGATTCTCGGACTGGAAAACATCGACAAGGTGATCGATGTGGACCAGAGCCCGATCGGCAGGACTCCGCGCTCGAACCCGGCCACTTACACCGGGGTTTTCGGCCCGATCCGCCTGTTGTTCACCGAGCTGCCCGAATCCAAGATGCGCGGCTACAAACCCGGACGATTCAGTTTCAATGTCAAGGGAGGCCGTTGCGAGGCCTGCCAGGGGGACGGGCTGGTCAAGATCGAGATGCATTTCCTGCCGGACGTTTACATTACCTGCGATCTGTGCCGGGGCAAACGTTACAACCGCGAAACTCTGGAGGTCACCTACAAGGGGCGCTCGATCAGCGATGTGCTGGAAATGACCGTAGATGAAGCCCTGACATTTTTCCGCAACCTGCCGAATATCCGCTCCAGGCTGGAGACTCTGAGCCAGGTGG
>CAZSTM010000284.1:0-5870 GCA_964609635.1 uncultured Gemmatimonadales bacterium | reverse complement strand
CGAAGTGGAATTCCTGGACTGTCAAATGGACCCGGCGCCAACTGCTGGATGGGATAAAGAAATCCCTGCCCGGAGAGCTCGGGCTGGGTTCGGAGGAAATCGGCGAGCCTACCGATATCGAGGTCGTCCGGAAAGGCCCTTCCGGGCGCAACACACTGCTGAAACTCTCCACCGACAGGCGCATTTTCCAGATCACCGGGGACCGTATCCGCAGGGTCCTCTGTCAGCCTGATGGAAGCCTGCTGCCGAGCACCTGGTTCGACCTGACTATGAAAAGGGAAGGCTCGGAACCGGTGATTATCGCTTCAGGACGGGGGAACGGACACGGCCTGGGTCTCTGCCAGTGGGGGGCCACCGCCCGGGCGGCCAATGGACACTCCTGCGAAAAAATCCTCAAGCACTATTACAACGGTGTGAAAATCAACAGGATGTATTGAAAGAACAACCCACACCTTACCGCACCACCACCGTACGACTCAATGTCGCCATATTGTGAAAATCATCATAGACCCGCACGGAGACCGTGTGTTCTCCAGGGGCTACCGAGGGGTAGACGATCCGGAAACTCTCATGCCGGTGGTCCGCAATGCTGTCTGCCGGCAGCAGGTTTTTCCAGTCTCCGGCATCCAGTGAGGCCTCGGCGCTCTTGATAATGTTGACCGCATCGCGGGCATCGAAAACGGCTTCCACCACTGAGCCGCCGGCCGGGGCGCTCAGGCGGAAATTCTCCACCGCCGGGGGGGTGTTGTCTATTACAAAGGGGCGGCTTACCATGCTGGTTTTCAGGGCCCGGCCACCGGAGTTGTCCAGCGAGTCGTAGGCCGTAACCTGCAGAACATACCTGCCGTCCGCCATGGACCTGGTGTCCCAGGTGACCGAATTCTCCTTTGAACCCAGGGCCAGGGGCCTCCAGACTTTTTCATCCACTCCCCGAAAATGCACGTTGAATCGCAGCTCGTCTTCATTGGCGTCGTTGGCGTTCCAGCCCGCCATGCGAAACCCGCTTTGGTACTCTTTCTTCCCCTGGAAGGGATTGCCCGGTACCGGAGGCTTATTACCGGTGATAATACGTTCCAGTTCTTCAGGGATCTCCTGTGTCCCCGTCGAAGACTCGGGCGGGCCGGGCGAGGACTTGATATATAAACCCGGAGGCGTAAAGCGAATCGGGCTGATCCGCGGGGCCTGGTTGCGCCGCAGATAAGAAACAGTCACCTTTTCCAGCCGGGGGCTTACTTTGGCATTCCCGCTGCTGAGCATCGCCTGCCATTGGAAATATTGCCTCGGCGGGGAGGAGATTTTCTCTGCGGCCTTGCCGCGATAGGGCTCAGACCATCGGCTCCAGGTAGTATCGGGCCGGGAAGTGTTGCCGGAACGGGTCCGGAAATAAATATCCGTGCCGGAAGGGGTCTGGGCTTCAAAGTTAATCCTGCCCCACTGTGAGGGCAGGCCGGTATTGTGCACCTGGCTGGTATACTTTCCGCTGGTGGTGAAATCATCCCTCACTTCAAAAATTTTGCCCAGGTTGCTGGTGCAAAGAAAAAGCCTTCCGCGTTTCTGATCGCGCAGGAAACCGGTAACCTGGCTTTCCTCGAAAGACGATAGCAGGGTTAGACTCCCCAGATGGTCGACTGCGTATAGCCTGGTATCTTCATTGCTGCTGACAAAGACCGCACGATCATCCTCGGTCAGGCCGAGAGCCATTACCGCCTCGCCTTTTCCGTGCCAGATACGCCAGGCGTAGCGGTCCCGGTCGAAATAATAGATTTCACTGTTGGAGGGGATGCGCCGGGGCGGGGGTGCCATTTTTAACAGAAGCCTTCCCGCTGCCTGTCCCGCCTCCGCGCTATTATTTTCTGTGGCGTCGGGTTGGGCACCGGGTTCGATTATCGGCATTATCGGAGGTTTCTGCTCGGCTGATTCCAGGTCGAAGGCGGCCACGAAGACATTGTTTTCCCGGTCGACTACGATAGAGCGGATGTCCTTGAGCGGGCTGTCATAGAGAATGGAAACCTCTCCTCCGGCGTCGATCTCGTAGATCAGGGCCTCCCCGCTGCTGCCGGCCAGGAGATTTCCCTGTTTGTCGAATGCCAGGGAGATGATATGATCCTCCTCAGTATCGAGGATCAACTTCGCCTTGCGGTCGGTGCCCACCCGGTAGATACGGCCCTTGGAGCCCACCGCGGCGTGGAGGGCACCCCGGGGATCGAATGCCAGGGCCCAGATGTACTTTTCCTCCGGGTCAAAGAAAAGCTCAGGCTGCCCATTCCCGCCGGGTATGCGATAAACCGCTCCCTCGGGTGAAGTGGCCGCAAAAAGATCACCGGCGGCATTTACTGTCATGGCCATGACTTCCGGCTTGTCGGCATCGAAAACCGTGGAGGTGTCTTTACCGGAACCGATGGCGAGTACCCGGCCGTCGTGCCCCGTGGCTGCATAAAGCCGGCCTCGCGGGTCCAGGGCCAGGCACCAGACAAAGGGTTGTCCGGTGTCGGTCAGCCTGGTTATACCGGGAGCCAGGGTCAAAGCCTCGTCCGCGGTAAGGGAGATTTCCTCGACTTTGCCCTGAAGAAACTCTTTCTCGGATTCAACTGACCAGAAACGGGGACCGTCCGCTTCGAGTCCGGTAGCCGCCAGCAGACTTATCAGCATAAACAGTAATATTCTCAGAATAGGCAATCGTTCCTCCATCAGCCCTCGGCCGAGACCGGCCCTGCTCCGGAGAGTCCGCCAACCGTGAGATCAGGTGCGGGGCTTGACATTAACGTGAATTATCTTGAATCCTCTGATAATAAACCCGGTAGGCCGCTCGAACTCGGCCACGGTAAAATCGGCGAGCGGCAGCACGGCTCCGGTGGTTTTTTCCGATTTCAGGAGTGTCCAGACCGACGGCGGCAGGCCGGGAAGCATCTGGTCTCCCATGATAAGCCCCCTGTCCTGGCAGAACACCTTGACATACAGATAGTTGTTTTTGCGTGAGTCGTTGATCAGCCGCACCAGGTGTTCGAGACTGGTGTAGCGGAAACGGTTCGGCGAGACCTGCATCTCGGTCAGGGTAATCAAATCGCCCGAGCCCACCAGAATGAACAGGCCCGATGGGAAATTCTCCTCAGGCACCGCCACGGTAAAATTCTCTCTTATCATGGGCTGTGTGTAAGGGTCCAGGTGAACCTCGAGATTGATACTGTCACCGGGGTGCACCGTGTTCCGGTCGAGGAAAATCTCGCTGACTCTGGCCCTGGGATTGCCCTGTTTCAGACTTAACCGCAGGTCTATCCGCTTGAGCTCGGCGGGGCCGTAACTGTTGTTGTACAGGTAGAGCAGGATGTTTTGCAAATCCCGGCTCGAGGCGGATGCAGCCTCGATACCGGCGAACATGTCTTGAAGCAAAACAGGATCGGTATCGGCCAGTTCCAGCTTGCCGCTGAACTCGATGGTCTGTTCGGAAGCTGCATTGCCGCTGGACATCAGGCTGTTTGCCATGACCAGACTGCCGAGCAGCGGGGTGAGCATCTTGTGCTGGATCATTTCATAGTGATAGCTTACCAGCGGGCGGCCCTCGGTTTGCAGCTCGATGCTGACCGGGATCATCCTCGGCCGGCTTCCCATCACTCCCATGACCCCGTTGGTGTGATCGTTGGTGATCGTGCCCATGAATCTGGTGCTGTTGGAGAGTTTGAAAGAACGCTGGATACTGGGCATCACGGTCACGATCTCGGCCGCGGTCATCGGGAAGCTCACGGGACCCATCTGCATGAAAGGATGACCGAAAGCCAGTATCCGGCTGCTGTCGCGGTAGGTCATGGTTCCGGTGGCGGCCAGGGAGAGGTCGCCGCGAACGAGCTGGGCGCTGACCGGTGATCCGGCTTCGAAAGGTATCGACTTCTCCGCACCGGTTTCCCGTTCACCCCCTCCTCCCATCAGCGGCACCAGTCCGAAACGGCTGAAAATCTCGCCATAGCGGCTGACCATTTCGGGGTGGCAGCCCGAGAAAACCAGGGGCACATCGAGCCTGGTCAGCAAGGGGGCGCCGCCGGCAGCTTCGCTGCCTGCGGCGGGCCGAAGCAACGGAGAGTTCCGGTCCAGCAGTGGGTCGGGCGGGGCCGCATCCGGGTTGAAAAACTCGGCTTCCCCGGAACTTCGGCCCGCCGCCCTGCCCGAAGAGGGCAGGGCGGCGCCCCCGACCCCGGGACTCTGTGTGGTCCCGGAGCCTATCTCGAGCATCTGCTCGATCGGTGTAATGCCGGTTATCGGCTCCTTGGAAAAAGCGAAGCCGTAGGCTACCGCACCGATCAGTTTACCTTCCAGATAAACCGGACTGCCGCTCATACCGCCGACCAGACCGGTATATTCTATCTTTTTGCCATATAGACGGGCGAGGATAAGGTCTTTTTTGGGAAGGAAATTATTAATGGTGCCCAGGATCTCTACCTCGAACTCCTCGATGCTGTCGCCTTTGAAAACTGTTTTGACGATTCCCCTCATTCCCGGCTGGACCTCATCGATCGTCATGATCTGGATTTTCGCCGAGGATACCGAGGTGCAGATCAACGAAAGGAGAAAGAGCGAATAAATAGATATTGTGAAAAAATTATTTTTCATAAATGACGGTACCGGACTCGAAAGAGGATAAAAAACCTTATTTTAATAAGAGTTAGAGCGAATAGTAAGAATAAAGTATAAAGACAAAATCTATTTTAATAATCAGATTATGTCAACCTTTGATCGTTCAAGGCTTGATAAATGTAGATAAACTGATAACCCTGGAATTGTTCCGCTTCCGCCTGGAAACCTTAGTCGTTTGGAGTGGCTGTTGTGGGGGTTCGGCCGAAAATTCGTAAAGCCAGCCAGAGCAGCGCAATGCCGACAGGCAGGGAAAGATACGGGCTTATCAGCCCCATGCCTGCGGGAAGGTAGCCGCAGAGGATTGCCGCCAGGGCCACAGTGAGCGCGTAGGGCATTTGAGTGCGCACGTGATCTACATGGTCGGCGCCGGAGGCCATGGAGCTCATTATGGTGGTGTCGCTGATCGGGCTGCAGTGGTCTCCGAACACCGCGCCGGAGAGCACCGCGCCCACCGTGCCCAGCAGGGTCAGCTCCATCGAAGAGGAAGGCAGTCCGGCTTCCAGCGGCAGTTGGTAGGCCAGCGGGATGACCAGGGGAGTGAGAATGGCCATAGTGCCCCAGGAAGTACCTGTGGAAAAACTCGTGGCCGCCGCGATAACAAAAGTCACCGCGGGCAGAAGTCCTGGGTTGAGCACGCCGCTGGAGATTGTAAGGATGTAGTTCGCAGTTTCCAGTTCGCCGCACAGCAGTTGAATGACCCGGGCCAGGGTAAGAATTATCATGGCCAGAATCAGGGATTTAAAGCCCACCAGGAATGCTTCCAAGCATTGTCTCAGGTTGAGGATGCGCTGGAAGAGGTACATGAGGATACAGGAAAAAGTTCCGGCGAAAGCTGCCCAGAGCAGCACTTGAAAGGGGTCCGATGCACCCACTATATGGTACAGGGTAATCGGCATGCCGTTGGCGTCAACCGCAGCGCGGCCGCTTTTATACAGCCCGACCAGCAGGGTTATGCTCATTACCCCAATCGGCGCGATAGCGTTATACCAGCGCGCTGGAGTGTCTTTTTTCAGGGCGAGATTCATCATCTCGTCATCCATCAACGGCTGGGCGTTATCCTCGAGCAGTTTGCCGGTTTTGAAACTACGTTCCTCGGCGCGTCTCATCGGCCCGAAATCTCTTCCGCTCCAGGCCACCATCAGGACAAAAACCAGACTGATCCAGCAGTAAAAGTTGTAGGGGAGCGACCTGATAAACAACCAGTAGGCGTTGGTGTCGAGCCCGATCTGGGTAAGGGCGCTGCCGAG
>CAZSTM010000283.1:0-5912 GCA_964609635.1 uncultured Gemmatimonadales bacterium | reverse complement strand
CTAATCGCACTGTATTTCACCGCTACCAGCTATGGGAAAATGGCGGCCAGGCACCCGATCGCAGGCTCTTCTTATTCATATTCCCAACAGGCGATTCATCCCCATTTCGGTTTTTTCATCGGCTGGGCGCTGTTCTTAAGCTACCTGCTGGTACCCTTGCTGAGTATAATCGCAGCCAGGGACCTCTTTCTCCTTGTCTGTCCCGGTGTGCCTTCTTATGTCGTGATTATTACTTTCGTGGTGTTCATGACCGTGGTGAACCTCTTTGGGATCAAGGTCACCGCGGGAGCCAATGCATTGATGACCGGGGCCATGATTCTTGTAGCGATAGTGTTCGTGATTCTTGCAATCATGGCTCTTCTCGCCGGAGAGGGCGAGGGTGTCTTTTTTTCTTTCAAACCCTTCTATAATCCATCGACATTCAACAGTAATCTAATCCTGGCGGGTACGGCTATAGCTGTTTTTTCGTACATCGGTTTCGATGCGGTCTCCACCCTGGCCGAGGAAGTGGAAAAACCACGAGTCAATGTCGGCCGGGCCACGGTGCTGGTCTGCCTGTTCTGCGCGCTGATTTTCGTGATCGTCGCCTATCTGGCCCAAATGGTCTGGCCGGATTACAGTACCCTGCCACGCGATGTAAGCGCGGTGCTTTTGATCTCGCAAAGGATCGGCGGTGGGTGGTTCTACTATACGGTATTTGCTATTATGATTGTGGCCGGGGTATCCTGTGCTTTAGCCAGCCAGGTCAGTGCCGCCCGAATAATGTACGGCATGGGCCGCGACGGGGTGCTGCCCAGCAAGTTTTTTTCCTATGTCAGTAAAAAGTACCAAATACCTACCTATAACGTTCTGTTGATCGCCGTGGTCTCACTGGCTCTCTTTTATCTGCTCGATAACACTTACGGCCAAAAAGCTTTTGAAATATCGGCACAGGTTCTTAATTACGGCGCTTTCCTGGGCTTTTTTGCAGTAAACTTAAGCGTGATTTTCGAGTATGTCTTCTCCGGTAAAAAAGACGGCTATAGTGTTTTTGAAGTCTGGCGTTTTTATATCATGCCTATTATCGGAATGTACGTTATCGGAAGAATCTTTATGAACCTCGATCCAAGTGTGCTGGAGTATGTTTCTTACTGGATGCTTCTCGGTCTGATGCATTATGCATTCATTACCAGGGGATTCAGGCGGACTGCCAAGATGAAGCTGGAAGAAGAATAACTCTCTTTTTTCAGGTGCCTCCCGAAACCGGGTTTCGGGAGGCACTTTTTTTATGGGACACTTTATTGACTAAGTACTGTAATTCAAAAATTCGATTACGTATTTTTTTCAGACACGCTGAAAAAGCCCGTAGGGGCGACCGATCGGTCGCCCGAAAAGGGCGAGGCATGCCTCGCCCCTACGCCTACTAAATTTGTGGATTGGTTTAGAAAAATACGCTACACTATTTATAAATTCATGTACTAAGCCGGGAAAACAGCGACACCGATGGATTTTGCAATTATCCTGCTGATAGCCGTCGGACTGGCCATGGACGCTTTTGCCGTGGCGGTTGCGATCAGCCTTAAGTTACAGCGAATCACCTTCCGCCAGGTTTTCAGGCTCTCGTTCCATTTCGGATTCTTTCAGTTCATGATGCCCATTCTGGGGTGGAGCGCGGGCGCCTGGATCGGACGCTGGGTGGCTGCATTCGATCACTGGATCGCTTTCGGCCTGCTGGCATTTATCGGCGGGAAAATGATACTCGAATCCGGCCGGAGAAAACAGAGCCTGGATAAAAGCGATCCCACCCGGGGACGGCAACTGATTATTCTCTCGGTGGCCACCAGTATCGACGCCCTGACTGCGGGGCTGAGCCTGGCCCTGCTGGCTGTCTCCATCTGGTACACCTGCATTGTCATCGGTATCGTAGCCTCGCTGTTTACCATAATTGGAATGCAGTTCGGCAAAATGGTCAGGCTCAAAGTCGCCGGCCGCCTCGAAATCCTGGGGGGTCTGGTATTGATCGGGATCGGTGTTAAAATTCTGCTGGAACACACCCTGATGGGTGGTTGAACCTAGGGGGCCGGGCATCGGGAGGCAGAGGCGCTGCAGAAAAAGGCGGGCAGCCCACGGGTTCTTGCACAGGCAGTTTTATTGGGGAGTCATAATTTGCAGCAGCCCGATCACATCGAAGATATTAACCTGCGAATCACCGTTGAGGTCCGCGCAAACCGTGGGCAATTCTTCCGGGTCCGACAGCTGGCCCAGCAGAGCGATCAGGTCGAAAATATCCACCCTCCCGTTGCTGTCCACATCTCCGGCAATCCGGCAGAGTACCGGAGCCAGACTTGCAATCGCTGCCTGGTACACTGCCACCGATTCTTCCAGCTCCACCGGGGGGAGATCACCCCGCAATTCAGTTAGTTCCAGGGACACGGAGACACTATCCACCGGCACCGCCAGGCGCGGTTTCAGGACCAGGCTCAGGATGGTATCCCTGGCCGCCACACCCGCCTGTGAGTATCCGGCGACTCCCAGCCTGCCGGACTTCAGCGACCCGGTATCGAAAGACATTCTCAGTTCGCCACTTGCTCCCAGAGTGTCCGGCAGTTCTTTAAGATAAAGGAGAGCTTGCGGCCAACCGATGTCGAGAACGAACGAGCGCAAGACCTGCGCGCTGGCCGTGAAATCGGCGGTCACACTGAAAATCAGGCTGTCCGCAGGCAGGGTATCCGCCGGGCTCAGGCTGCCGGTTAAAACCAGTGAATCGGAGCTAAGATCGAGTATCCGGCGTACCGCCCCCACGGCATTGGCCCGTCCGTATCCCCAGTAATTGTCCGGAAGCCCTGCGGCCAGGCTGTCCCCGGCGGCGGTTTCGGTCAGGATGGCTTTGATCTGCGCGTGGCTCAAGGTGGGGTCGGCCTCCAGCATCAGGGCGCAAAGTCCCGCCACGTGCGGTGTGGCAAAACTGGTTCCCTGGCTCACCGCGTGAATGCTGTCCGGAGCCACCATCAACAGCGGCTTGCTGCCGATCGGGCTGGTGTACATCGAGAGCTTCTCATGAAGCGGCCAGGCGAATTCGCTCATCGAGGCCATGATCCAGCGCCCCGGTGCGGTGATTTCGGGTTTCAGCACGTTTTTACGGTTCGGTCCGAGTCCGCTGAAATAGGCCAGCGTGCCCACTGCGGAGCCCCCGAGATATCCGGTGGTCGGCTGTTCCCCATTCCCGGCCGAGGGCCATTCGATGCGGGAGACATAGGCCCCTACAGCGATCATCTCCGGGCTGGCCCCCGGCTCGGTAACCGAGCCGAGCTCTGTTTGATAGGTGCCGAAGCGTGAGTTCAGGCCGTAAGTGCCATAGACATAAGCATCGAACGATCCGCTTTGCGCGGTGAGGATTATCTTCCAGATTCCGAGACCTATCGAAATGTTGCTTTCGGTTGAATCGGGCCACCAGGCCTGGCCGTCGTAAAACTCGATTGCAATCAGGCGGTCGCCGCTGTCCCTGTCCGGCCCGCCAAAGGCGTTCTCCACGATCAGGATTCCCTCCTTTGTCTGGAGGGGCCACCTGCCGCCGTAGCCGTCCTCGAACGGTCCCAGCCGCTGGTGGTTAGGGCTGCGCAGGGACATTTCCACTCCGGGATGGCCGGTCGAAAGCCAGATCTCGACCCGCATCTCGTCATTGTGCGAGCCCGCGCCGCCAACCACCAGCTCCAGCTCCACGCTGTCGCCGGGACCTGAAGGGAAATCCCCTCTGGCATGACTATCCGTATGGCGCTCGTTGCCGGAAGCCGCCACCAGGGCACGGCCGGTGGGGCCCTCCCCGGCAAAGTAGGCGATATACCTGTCGAACGCACTCGAACCATCGTGAGGCCCGAGGGACCCGCCGAAACTCATGCTCGCCACCCAGGGGCGGCTCAGGGCTGTGGCCAGCGAGTCGATAAACTCCATGCCGTTAAGTATGCTGATGTCACTGAAAAAAGAATCCCGCTGGGTCGGAGTGACCTTGACTGCAATGATATCAGCCTCGGGAGCCACTCCACCGTAAACTCCCACAGCAGAGCCTGCGTAGGCAACAGAGGCCGCAGCCGTTCCCGCACAATGTGTACCGTGGCCCATGTAATCGTAGGTCGGTAGCTCTGTCCCCTCGGCCAGGGCCCGGTCGATCTGTTCGCGGGTAGCCAGGAACCCGCCGAAAGGGCCCCTGAATTCGGCAGGCACCGCAGCCAGCTCTTCTTCGGAATAGCTCAGGTCGAGGATCGCGGCTATGCGCGTGGTGCCGTCCTGTTTTCGGAAATCCCGGTGACGCCAGTCGAGCCCGCTGTCCAGGATCCCGATCAATACCTTGCGGCCGGTGATACCCAGCTTGGGCCGGAGGCGTCGGGCCCGGATGGAAAGCACTCCCGGATCATCGCAGGGATAAAGAAAGCGCTCCGCCCGGATGCTGAGCACCGCCTCAGATGCGGCAATCTCGGGCAGACGGTCCAGATCAAGCACCGCCGTGGCCAGTTCCTCTCTCCGGCTGAGCAGATGAACGCTCTCCGGCAAGCCCTGCTGCCCGTCCCGGGATAAGCGCAGCAAAACCCTGCGCCGGGATTTCTCTCCGGCCGCAACGGCGGAAAGATCGGCCTTTACGGATTGCTCTTTTTGCCAACTCCGGCGTAAGGACCGATCCACTTTGAACTTCCAATTCTCCGCCTCTGTTTGTGCCGGGGAAAGACCCGGCTCCAGGCTATGAGACAAAAGAGCGATTGTCAAAAGTCCCGTAATCTTTTTTTTCAGGGCAACGCCTCCCGGTCTTCGAGGTTTTGCATATTCCAGCAGGTAGTAGTCTTTATTTCTGTTGAACGGAAAGTTAGAGAAAAATGTAGCGTAAAAGGAAAATCGACCCCAACAGGTAGATCAGCCAGCTTACCTGGCAGCCCCGGCCTGCCAGCAGTTTCAGCAGGGGGAAACTGATAAAGCCGAAAGCCAGTCCATCGGCGATACTGTAGCTCAAGGGTATCCCGACCACGATCAAAACAGTCGGTATGCTGGTGTCCCACTTTTCCCACTCCATTGATTTCAAGCTTTTCAGCATCAGCACCCCCACCACCACCAGGGCCGAGGCGGTGATCGGATACAGGGTGAGCCCATCACCTGCCGGGACCCCGTTGCCGACCATCTGCACCAGGGGGAAGAAAAATATCGCCGCCACAAACAGCAGGGCGCAGACCACGGCGGTCAAACCTGTCCGGCCGCCTTCCTGCACTCCCGCCGTGCTCTCTACATAACTGGTAACCGTGCTGGTGCCCAGAACCGCTCCAACAGTGGTGCCCACAGCATCGGCCAGCAGCGCTTTCCGCGCACGAGGCAGGCGACCGTCCGGCCCGACCAGGTGCGCCTGTTCCGCCACTCCGATCAAGGTGCCGATTGTGTCGAACAGGTCCATGAAAAGAAAAACCAGTACCAGGGGCAGCAATTCCCAGCTGAACAGGCCCCTCAGGTCGAACTTCCATAATGTCGGGCTGATATCCGGCGGAGCGGAAGCGACTCCCTGCCATTTTATCAGCCCCAGGATCAAGGCCAGTACGGCAGCAACCGCCATACCGGTAAGCAGGGCCCCACGCCGTCGTTTCCACATTAAAAGCACCATCACCGCAAGCCCCACTCCCGAGACCAGCTGGACCGAGCCCCAGCCTGATCCAAGGCCGAAAACACGCGCCAGGTCCACGGCATAGGACCATTGCCCATGGGTGAGCGCCTGCCAGGCGTTCTCTGCGGAAAACACCCTCTGCCAGAGTTCATGACGGCGCACCAGGACACCGGCGTGCTCCAGTCCAAGAACCAGGATAAAGGCCCCGATTCCTGCGGCTATCGCCCGGCGCAATTCCAGCGGAACGGCATCCAGCACCAGTTCGCGCACCCGGAAAATACTAAGCAGGATAAATAACAAC
>CAZSTM010000282.1:0-5955 GCA_964609635.1 uncultured Gemmatimonadales bacterium | reverse complement strand
CAAAGGCCCGTATGCATCTGCCACATAGTCATTAGGTTCACAAGCGCCCGGCTCACCGGAGATAATGGCCCTCCAGGTTACGGTCAACAAATAACTGTCCGAGGTGCTGAATCCGTAGTACGGGTAAACCACCACGTAATACCTTCCATCAGCCAGAGAAGAGGCATTAATCCGCTCTTCAGTACTGCCGGCCGCAGTCGATGCTCCGATGGGTTCCTCACTGTATTCATCGAACAGCAGTAGATCGTAGTCATCCGGCAGGCTGGTCAGGCTGACTATTAAATTTACAGAGGCCAGATTGGGCATTTCTTCCCCGGCGGCGTTCACCTTGGATCGGGAAGGTGCCCTCTTTTCCCGGTTAAGGATAAACTCAGGCACCTCGTGCTGATCAACTCTACCGGAGGCCAGGATCCCGCCACTGCTCACATCGAGATAATACCAATCGACATCCAGGCTGTCCTCTATGAAAGCCTCGTAAGTCTGTCCGTCGACCATGGGTCCGTATGCGTCCTGGGCGTTGTCGTTGGGTTCATAGGGCATGGTTGCTATGGTTACAATCAATTCGTCGGACCACTCCGAGGTAATAGTCGTATCTACGGCCGAGCGGGCCTGGGCTCTCAGGTCATAGGTTCCTTCAGCGGGCCAGGCATGGGACTGACTGAAGGAGGAGGACCAATCGGCGATTTGCCCGTCTCCCCAGTCAAACCGGCATTCTAAAGGAGATTCCCTTCTGCTGTGTCCGCTGGTGGTATAGGTGTAAGAGACGTTGGGCTGACCATAGTCAGGGCCGCTAACCGTGCCGACGGTTACTATTTCCGGCTCATTAATCTGCACGGAAAGTTCGGCCGACCATTCCGAGGTAATAGTTGTATCTGTGGCTGAGCGAGCCTGAGCTTTCACTTTATAGGTTCCTGCAGTGATCCAGGTATGGGCCTGACTGGTGGAGGAGGACCAACCGGAGATTTGCCCGTCTCCCCAGTCGAACCGGTATTGTAAAGGATCATTCGTGCTGCTGCGACCGCTTGTTGTATAAGTGTAAGAAAGGTTAGTCTGGCCCGATTCAGGGCCGCTGATCGTGCCGACGGTGACTTCCGGTTCAATAATCTGTACGGAAAATTCGACAGACCACACCGAGGTAATAGTTGTATCCGTGGCTGAGCGAGCCTGGGCTTTCACCTTATAGGTTCCTTCAGCGATCCAGGTATGGGCCTGGCTGCTGGAGGAGGACCATTCGGAGATTTGCCCATTTCCCCAGTCAAACCGGAATTCTAAAGGATTTCCTATGCTGCTGCGTCCGGTTGTGGTGTAAGTGTAAGAAACGTGAGTCTGACCCGAGTCAGGGCCGCTGACCGTGCCGATGGTGACTACTTCCGGTTCTTCTATTTGAGGCGCATTAATCTTTACGGAAAATTCGAGGGACCATACCGAGGTAATAGTCGTATCCGTGGCAGAGCGAGCCTGGGTTTTCACTTTATAGTTTCCTGGAGCGGGCCAGGTATGGGACTGACTGGCGGAAGAGGACCAGCCGGAGATTTGCCCGTCTCCCCAGTCAAACCGGAATTCTAAAGGATTTCCCCTGCTGCTGCGTCCGCTGGTGGTATAAGTGTAAGATACGTTGGCCAGGCCCGAGTCAGGGCCGCTGACCGTGCCGACGGTAACTGTTTCGGGTGCATTAATCTGTAAGGGATGTTCGAACCACTGCGAGGTAATAGTTGTATCCGTGGCCGAGCGAACCTGAGCGTTGATTTTATAGGTTCCTGCAGCGAGCCAGACATGGGACTGACTGGCGGAGGAGGACCATCCGGAGATTTGCTCATCTCCCCAGTCAAACCGGTATTCTAATGGATTTCCCCTGCTGCTGCGTCCGCTGGTGGTAAAAGTGTAGGCTGTGTTAATCTGACCCGAGTCAGGGCCGCTGACCGTGACTACGGTGACTACTTCCGGCTCATATATACGTACGGGAAAGTCGTCGGACCACCCGGAGGTGATGGTTGTATCCATGGTTGAGCGGGCCTGAGCTCTCACTGTGTAGGATCCGGCTACAGACCAAGCATATGACTGGTCGGCGGAAGACCAGCCGGAGGTTTGCCCATCCCCCCAGTCAAACCTGTATTCCAAGGGGCAATTCGAACTGCTGCTTCCGCTTGCAGTAAAAAGATGAGGTGTATTAGTCTGACACGAGTCAGGGCCGCTAATCGGACCAATGGTGACCACTTCCGGCTGTATGTCTCCCCCATAAACTTGAACGGATTTAGGATCGGACCACGTGGATACCCAATCCGGACCGGACCTGTCACCGCCTTCTTCCGTGTTTCTTATTAACTTGAACCTGATATTCCATTCTCCCGGTTCCCAATCCTGCGACCGAAGGCAAACATCATTAAAAACATAGGATTCTTCATGGTAATTTGAAGATTCAACCCATAATTCTTCGAGAGGAATTTCTACCGGGTTTTGGATCCCAAGACTTTTCTCTGCAATTAGCTGGAAATTCGAACGGTCACCCCATGAACCATCGGCCTGGGTGGAGGCATTAACTTCAAAAATAAGTTCTTGCCCTTGAGTAACAGAATCCGGACTATGAATTATTTCTACCTGATCCTGACCTTGCCCGAACCAGACGATTTTGAGCTTCCACCAGTCCAACTGGCCGTCCACTTGGCGCCTTTTGGACCCTTTGCCTGGATTTATTTTTAAAAACCACTTTTGGTTCGGCCGTTGATCGAGAAGATCGTTATGGTCATAAGAAAATTTAAATGTCTGCTGGGCTGTTTCTTGAAAATCATCTGTATCACCTTCTTCAAGTGCTTCTAGTTGTTTGCCCTCAGCAGAACTCACCCATCCATTTTCATTTTCAAGGCGCACCTTTAAGATATTTACGCAATAGTGATCGATATTAAATTCCACTTCTACTCTCTCGATAACTGCACCGGGAGGAATGCCGCTTACCCTGATTTCAGAAGATATATCTTTAGGAGTCGAACCCTTGCTACTGGAAGAGGTGATCGGGATGGTACTATCCGCTTTTATTTCTAATGAATCCTGGGCGTAAATACCTTGGAATCCGGTAATGAACATAAGTACCAGGGCAAGAGATGGAAGAGATAATGTTTTTCTCCTGAAACAGATGAAGCTAGTTTCCACTTTCAGGTACTTAGAAACGCAGGCAGCCGAGGTTAAAGGCGGAAAAAATAACTTGGAGATCATGTTAAGGTCCTTGGTGTGAAATGAGATGTATTGCCACGCAGCAGAGCTTCAAGGAATCATTTTAAATGAAACTTCGCCGTTTGGCATTTTTGAGAACTTTCAAGTGCTTGTTTCCATAGTTCTGAAAAAAGTCACGCCGCCGTTTCAGATTATATTTGGAGTAAAGCTGAGATTCTGTAGATATTGTAATTTGAAGATAGCTACTTGATTAATGTATTTACTATAGATTGTGGAGAGAAACCTGGCGCTTAAATCGGAATTTCAGATACTTTCAGAATTGATTTTAACACCCAATCTTTTTACCAGCTTATGACTAGCTTATAAGTTTTGAGACACATTTATCGCCACGAGTCTGCAAGGCAAATTGCAAGTTTCCGACATGGGAAAAGAAGTGGCGAAAAAGTCGGAAGAAGATCTTACTGGTAACCGTTTATGGACTCTTCTCAACATAGAGAGCTTACTTGGAGGCGGTGCAAAAATAGTGATAGCGAGATTTGGCATTGCACTAAGTTTATCATATATTTTGACAAAACTCAAGTGTCTGTTTTGCATTCTGCTAATTTGTGATTTCTCTATTATTACAAGGGTTTGACTAGATAAGTGGTTTTTAATAAAAGCTTTAGAACCAGAAAATTGATATTTTGTTCTCAAGGATTGAAGCGGAACACACCTGTCTTTAGATGCAAAAGAAATTTTTTTTAACAGACCATAGGACTTTTTGAGTTTCATTTTAGTAAATGACCAAAAGAACTCTTGTGCGTTAATATGCTTTTTACCGTTGGCGAATTCTTCATTGCCATGCTGTACAGCAGCAGGGCTTTGTGTCTGTTGAGAGCTATAGAAATTTTAGATGGGTATGAACGAAAGTGTTCAGCGGAAGAAGCGGTTCGTTGATTGTACTCGGCGGAAGTTCTTAAGTGTCCAAGAAGACTATCCGAAAGCCGAAGGATACCTGATCATATTGATTGCAGGCTGTCCCTTTTTCGATTTAGAAGCGTTTTTAATTAAGTCTTTAGCAACTTTTTTCAACGCTCTATTAGGAGATGGAATTATGAGCATGGATCGCAGAGAGTTTGTCAAGGCTTCCACCGGACTTCTCGGCAGCGCTCTGGTCTCTCCCGTGTTGCAGCCGGCGGCTCAGCCGTCCCGGCAGACATCCGCCAGACAGCCGAACATCTTGATTGTCAACACGGATGATCAGGCTCAGTGGGGCGTAGGCGCTTACGGCAACACGGAGATTCACACGCCTAATATGGACCGGCTCGCAGCCGAGGGCATCAAATTCACCCGCGCTTTTACCTGTCCGGTGTGTTCACCGTCCCGGTCCATGTTTATGACCGGCTGCTACAATCATCAGCTGGGAATAGAAGACTGGATTGCGCCGCCCGAGCCGGTAGGCTTACCGCCCAACGTTCCCACGCTTGCGGAAGAGCTCAAAAGAGCCGGCTATCGAACGGGACTTGTCGGCAAATGGCACCTGGGCCATACCAAGCGGAAATTCCATCCCACCAACCGCGGTTTCGATTATTTCGCGGGCTTTCTCACCGGCTCCGCAAAAATGATGGACCCTGTCCTGGAGGTCAACGGCAGCACGCGACATTTCAAAGGCCCTCTGACCGATGTGCTTGCGGATTTCGCAATCAGCTTCCTGAGAACCTATCGCGAAAAACCTTTCGCCCTTTTTTTCCATCCGTTCCGTCCCCATGCCCCCTATGTACCGGTCCCCGATGAGGACTGGGAGCCCTATCGGGGGAAAAAGCTCTCGGTTCCAAAGGTTGACTCGGTGCCGGAGGGGCGCATCCGGGAGATTACGGAAAAATATTACGCGAGTATCACTTCGGTGGACCGCAACCTCGGCAGGCTGCTGGAAGAGCTTGAAAAACTCGGCATCCTGGATGACACCATGATTATTTTTACCGGAGACAACGGTTATAATATCGGCCAGCACGGGCTGTGGCACAAAGGCAACGGGAGTTTACTGGCAACCGGCAATACCCGGCCCAACATCTTCGATACCTCGGCGATGGTCCCCTTGCTGATCCGTTACCCCGGCGTGGTCAAAGCCGGTTCGGTTTGCGGTGAGATGGTAAGCTCCATTGATTTTTTCCCGACATTGCTCGCTGTCGCCGGTCTTGGTCGTCGTCCCGGGCTGCTTCTTGAAGGTATGGACCTGGGGCCTCTTCTCAAAGGGGAGCAAACACTCTGGAGGGATGAGCTGTTTCTGGTCTATAACCAGCATCATTATATCCCGCACGCCCGGATGCGGATGATCCGCACAAGTCAATGGAAGCTAATCCATCACTATGAACACAGTGCGGACCACGAGCTGTATAACCTGAAAAAAGATCCAGGGGAAACAACCAATCTTTACGGCGAACCGGAGGTCCGCAGCATCCGGAAAGAACTCGACCGGAGACTGGTCCTATGGGAGAAGCGAACCGGGGCTTCGGAATAGCAAACAAAAGAAACGACCGTTAGCGTGGCCGGCTCGATTGTATTCGCTTTTTGCATCGTGTTCGAATGCCTGTTTCTTGAAGCCTCATCCGCCGAGAATAAAACCTGCCGGCAGAACTTGGTGTCGCCTGAATACTGCGGGCAGTATTCTCGAAGTGCAAAATATCAGTCTTTGGAAACGGGCAGTTTGTATTTGACAACCATATAAAGGTCGCTCTCCCCATTGTTGAGGTTGCGGATGACGTGCTTCAGGTCCGCCTGGTAGTGAATCGAATCGCCCTTTTTCAGGACCGC
>CAZSTM010000281.1:2421-5962 GCA_964609635.1 uncultured Gemmatimonadales bacterium | reverse complement strand
GTTAGTAAACCAGCAACTAACAACCAGCAACCAGCAACTTCTCTCGGGGTGTGTCATAAATATGCACTATCGCTGAATCGTATAGGAACATTTCTGTGAATAATCCAGGCTAGGCCATGTAGTGGTAACGTTCTCTGGTGATAAGCCCCCGTACCGGCCGGCCGTCGAAAAACGCCTCCAGGTTGGCCACCGCCTCCTCCATCAACCAGTACCGCTGTTCGGGCACGGGCCCGCCGATATGCGGAGTCAACAGCACATTCGGCAGACTGCGCAGCTTGTTGTCAGTCGCCGGCGGTTCCGGGTCGGTCACATCGATGGCGGCCGTGAAACGGCCGGTTTCCAGCTCCTCGATCAACGCCTGCTCATCGACTATCGCCCCACGCGCGTTATTGACAAACACCGCTCCGGGCTTGATTCTGGCTAACAGGTCCCGGTTGACCAGGTGGCGGTTTTCCGTGGTGTTGGCCGCGGTGAGGGTAATCACATCGCAGGTGGAAAAAATCTCCTCGAGCCCGGCTTTGACCAGCCCCTCCTCGGCCGCTTTTTCCTCGCTCAGATGTTTGCTGTAGACCAGAAGTTCGACCTTGAGGGGACGAACCAGCTTGATAAATTCCCTGGCGATCTGGCCCAGGCCGATTATTCCCACTTTTTTACCCGGCAGGCTGCGATTTTTTGCAGGATCGTAATCCCACCAGTTCTCCGTGCCGGAAACCCACTCCCTGAAATGGAAGAGGTTGCGCAGGCAGGCCAGAGTCACACACAGAGTATGCTCGGCCACCGGCAGGGCCATTACACCAGCCGCGTGGCAAACCACGATCTCCGGTTTGAGGACGAATATCTCCTCATTCAGGAAATAACGCATTTCTCCGCCGGCATGGGAGAGGATTTTCAGCCGGTCGGCCCGCTCCAATACCGCCCGGTCGATAGTGGGCATGTCCCAGGTGGTGATAACCGCATCCTTGCCGGTAAAGAGCCTGGAGAATTTCGCGGCGGAGAGCCCCTGAGGGTCAACCACCAACTCGACTTTTCCCAGCGAAAAGAGCTTCTCCCACAACCAATCCGGCAAAAAATCACGGCGAAACATCTCTTTAATCAATAATAGAATATTCGGCTTCAATTCATCCCATCCTTTCCAAACGGCTAATTTTATTTAAAATACTATCTAATAATTAAGCTAAAACAGTATAAAAGTTAACAAAAGTAAATCATCCTGTCAACTGTTTGCTGCTGCTGCGGTTGCAGCAAATTAATAAAATATGAAAAAAAAATAAAAATAATATTTTCTTCTATTTTTCTCTTGCGTAATTTCAACAATCATAGTAAAATAGGTTCATCTTGAGACACGGTTCAGGATTGTTTGGGTATTGATAGTTTGCGGTATCCCGCTTTGAGAATCTATTTCCCTGATATAATCCTGCTGATTTCAGCAAATTTTCTTCCATGAAGGAGACCTTTCATGACCAAGGCAGACATTGTTGAAATGATCGCTGAGAAAACCGGTTTCACCGCCAAGGATGTAAAACTGATGGTCGAGCAGTTCCTGGAGGAAATAAAAAACTGTCTTAAAGAGAACAAGCATCTGGAAATCCGCGGTTTCGGCACATTCAAGGTAAAAAACCACAAGGCTCGTAAGGCGCGGAATCCTAAGACCAACGAAGAGGTGATCGTGCCGGCCAAGAAAAAGGCGGTTTTCAAGGTCAGCCGGGAACTCAACAATCTGCTCAACTGATATAATAGCTGTTTCCAGCCTGCAGTTGGAGCAAGCAAGTTTTCGAACCCAGCGAGCTTTTGATCCCGAGCAATTACTGCTCTTTCTGCTTATGCCCGGCGATTAAAAGCCTGGTTTCTAGTCGAAACCGGGATGTTCTACACGAATCATTACTTGGCAAGCAGTTTATCCTTGCTCTTAAAAACGGCAGGCAGACCCACTTTCCTGTGGCCGGGGCGACACACAGGTTGAGTTCTTCGAACTCGCCGCCGTTTTAACCGGTACCTAAACTTCTTTCCGGTCGATTTACCGGAGAAGAGTAACTCGAGAAAATACCAAAAAGCTTTTTCACCGGTTTTATTTCCATCCGGTAAAAAGTTTTTTTAATATATACCTCTTTGTTCAAGGCGGTATTCTCCTTCTGTTTACACCCGGCGGCCCGGTTTCAGTTTTACCGGGTTCAGCAAAAATGCAGCCAGCCGAAACGGGACGGTACGTGGAAATCGGACTGCCCGGTGGGGCTGAATGCGGTTTCCTCCAGGCGGTCACCCTCTATATCGATGCGGAAAATATTCGCCCTCCAACGGTCACCGGTCCGCGGCGGCACTTTACCTCCCAGAAACAACTCATTAAAAGACAAAGCCATCTCGCATTCCCAGTACTGTGATTTTTTTTGTCCTCGGGCACCCAGCTCGCCCTCGACAAACACCGCGTGGTCGAAACCCTGGGGGTCCCAGTCGGTAAAGCCCTGGAACCTGTCGCCGCGGCCCGGTCCGGGACAGAGGATGGCGTTGTTGAGAATCAGCGCATCGAACGAGGTGTTCAGCGGACTGACTTCCAGCTCGTAATAACAGCAAAGATTGCCTGTGGGATCGAGAAAGATTTCCACTACCTCCTCATTGTAGATCGGATCATCGTGTCCGGTCATGGTTCCCCAGATCTCGGGATCCTCACAGTGGTAACCCACATAGAGCCGCCGGTCATCATAGAGCAGGCGAACCTCGGTCCGGTGCCGGGGCCGGCTGCCGGAAGCGCATTCTAACAGCTCAATCACCTCGGCCTTTTCCCAGGCCGGGTCATCCAGCCGGCCATCGAGGTTGATCGGTGAATCAGCAGGATTAACCCGGTACACAGGCACTTCCGGTAATGAGTCCATCACTTTCCTCTTTATTTTATATGTTTCAGGGTATCCGCACGGCGCCGGCGATATTGGAAAGTAATCGTTTATTGAAAACCTGGCAAGGATAGCTCTAGTCAAGGATTCAAAAAAACCCGCCGCCCAACATTGGGCGGCGGGTTATCAGGCCTCATCGGGAAAATTCCGTGTGAGACTGAAGGATTAGTACATATCACCACCCGGAGGCATCATAGGTCCCGACTCTTTTTTCTCCGGCTTCTCGCAGATAGCGGCCTCGGTGGTGAGCATCAGTCCGGCGATCGAGGCAGCGTTCTCGAGAGCGATACGCACCACTTTGGTGGGATCGATCACGCCGGCGACGACCAGGTCTTCTATCTTATTGGTCTCGGCGTTGTAGCCGACATTTTTCTTATCGGCCTTGACCTTTTCCACTATCACCGAGCCTTCGACACCGGCGTTGTTGGCGATCTGACGCAGGGGCTCCTCGACTGCACGTTTGACTATATCCACACCGACCTGCTCATCGGGGTTGGACAGTTTCACCTTTTCCAGCGCCGGCAGGGTACGCAGTAAAGCCACGCCGCCGCCTGCCACGATACCTTCCTCTACCGCCGCCTTGGTTGCGTGCAGGGCATCCTCGACCCGGGGTTTCTTCTCTTTCATGGCCACTTCGGTGTGAGCGCCCACATTGATTA
>CAZSTM010000281.1:0-2411 GCA_964609635.1 uncultured Gemmatimonadales bacterium | reverse complement strand
CCTGCAGTTTCTCGCGGTCGTAATCGCTGGTGGTGTCCTCGATTTGCTGACGGATCTGGGTGATCCGGCCCTGGATATCCTTCTTATTACCGGCGCCTTCGACCAGGGTGGTATCGTCCTTGTCGATTACTATGCGTTTTACCTGCCCCAGATCGCCGAGGACTGCGTTTTCCAGCTTGAGCCCGATCTCCTCGGAGACGACCCGGCCTCAGCTCAAGACTGCGATGTCCTGAAGCATGGCCTTGCGGCGGTCGCCGAAGCCGGGGGCCTTGACCGCGGCAACTTTGAGGGTGCCGCGAATCTTGTTGACCACCAGAGTGGCCAGGGCCTCGCCCTCGAGGTCCTCGGCGATCAGCAGCAGAGGCTTTCCACTTTGCGCACTCTTTTCCAGGATGGGCAGCAGGTCTTTCATCGCGCTGATTTTCTTATCGTGAATCAGTACGTAGGAATCCTCCAGCACGCATTCCATTTTTTCGGGATCGGTAACAAAATAGGGGCTCAAGTACCCGCGGTCGAACTGCATACCGTCGACAGTTTCCAGGTTGGTCTCGGCGCTTTTGGCTTCCTCGACCGTGATCACCCCGTCCTTGCCCACTTTCTCCATGGCGTCGGCGATCAAATCCCCGATCTCCCTATCGCAGTTGGCGGAGATAGTGCCGATCTGGCTGATTTCGAGTTTATCCTTACAGGGGGTGGAGAGCTTATTCAGGTGGGCTACCACTGTTTCCACGGCGGTGTCGATCCCGCGCTTAATGGCCATCGGGTTGATCCCGGCGGTTACACCCTTGAGCCCTTCTTTGAAAATGATCTGGGCCAGTACTGTGGCTGTGGTGGTCCCGTCACCGGCGACATCACTGGTCTTGGAGGCTACTTCCTTGACCATCTGGGCACCCATGTTCTCGAAAGGCCTTTCGAGTTCGACTTCCTTGGCCACGGTCACCCCGTCCTTGGTTACTGTGGGTGCGCCGAACTTCTTGTCCAATACCACGTTGCGTCCTTTAGGGCCGAGGGTAACCTTTACAGCCTCGGCCAGCTGATCCACGCCTTTCAAGAGCTGCGAGCGTGCATCCGCACCGAATTCAATCAATTTTGCCATGTCGTTTCCTCCTTGGGAGTTAAGCGGCGACCCTTGATAATTCAGCTAACGGCCGCCATGCGGTTACAGAAACAGTATCAAAATTTAAAAATCAGGTAAAGAATTCATACTTTTGCCAGGATATCGCTTTCGCGCATGATCAGGTACTCCTGGTCGTCGATTGTCACTTCCGTGCCGGAGTACTTTCCATAAAGCACTTTATCGCCTTTTTTGACCTCGAGTTTGACAAGCTTTCCCTCATCGGTAAGCTTGCCAGGACCGACAGCCACGATCTTGCCCTGTTGCGGTTTCTCCTTGGCAGTGTCCGGGATGATAATGTTTCCCTTCTTCTGTTCAACTTCCTCCAGGGGTTTGACAACCACACGGTCAGCTAAGGGTTGAATCTTCATATTGACACCTCTTGAGATTAAAGGTTGATGGTGTTTGAGAGAACAAAGAGTAAAAAGATCACCAGAGATGATCGAGTTGTCAGCACTCTCCTACAATGAGTGCCAAAATCAAGGTAAAAAAAATTCAATCGTTACCGGCGGCGGGACATTTGCCGGCCTCGGCGCAGGCCGAGCATGAAGGCGTCGAGTCCGCTGCGGGTTTCCGAGATTCCTGCTTACCTTTGGCATTCTTGTAGTCCGTGGCGTAAAAACCGCTTCCCTTGAACACAAATGCTCCGGGACTCAATATGCGGCGGACTTTTTTTGAATTGCAAGAGTCGCAGGTGATATCAGGCTTCTCATTGAGGCTTACCAGTTTTTCGAACTGATTACCGCATTTCGTGCATTCATATTCATAAATCGGCATCGATGCTCACTTCATGGTTTCGGGTTAAGATAAACAAAACTTATTACCTACTACAATGCAAGAGGTGTACCAGCAAAATCGCCTCAGGAGCAGTTAGTTTTCTAAGTTATAGTAAATTTAACTAATTATATCCGTCTTGCCAAGAAAAATCTTACCCGGCCAATTAATTCCAATTAAATAAGTCTTGCTTCGGCCTTCCCGATCCGGCAGGGATAATCTGCCAATTCGGCAGGAGCCGGCTCTGCCATGTCCCTGGTCTGGACTATTCACAATCACAATGCCTGTTCCAGCTTATTGGCGGCGCATGCGCCGCCAATACGACCTTTGGGCGGCTGTCTTAACCAATTCTCAAACACGCTCTCAGGGGATATTAAACAGCAGGTTTTATTAAGTCTAAGTCGGAAACTCTGAGCGGCTACCTGTCCTGGAAGCGGCGGCCAGGAACACCAGACAGATTATAAAGACGGCGGCCGTACTGATCAGGATGTTCAGCAGACGTCTGGGCCTGCTCTTGTATTCC
>CAZSTM010000280.1:0-5996 GCA_964609635.1 uncultured Gemmatimonadales bacterium | reverse complement strand
ATTTCAAAGCCTAAGGAAAACAAAAACTTAAGTTATTTTTCATGAATAATCCGGGATAGAAAAGGCCACCGGGCACAGGGGATATTGATGATACCGGATGTTTCACGCATGGTTTTCCGCAGCGACGGCTCATTCGAGACCGGTCTGGGCCATCTGGGCCGCTGTGCGGTCCTGGCCGGAAGCCTGCCGGGAGTCGAAAGCACCTTTATAACCGGCTCCGATCCCGCTGCGGTGGATTTCCTGCGCAGGGCTGAAATCGACTTTCACCTCCTGCCGGACGCTGCCTCGGAACAGGAGGAGGCCTCGCTGGTGGCGGAAATTGCCCGCAAGCTCGGGGCGCGGCATGTAGTAGTGGATAAAAAGGACAACTCTCGGACCTATCTCGAGATTTTGAAGCAAGCCGGCCTGCTGGTGATCGACATCGAGGACCGCGGGGAAGGCCGCTTGCTGGCCGACATCCTGATTGACCCGCACATCCGGCCGGAAAGCCGGGAAGCGGCTTATGAGGGAGGTGCTTTCTGCGGTTTCGGACCCGACTGGGTGCTGCTCGACCCGGTCTATGCACAGCTCAGGGGCCGAGGCTGCCGGGAGGAAGAAAACCAAAACCCGGCCTCTGGATTCGAGGTCGCCGTATCCTGCGGCGGCAGCGACCCGGCCGGGCTGACCGGCCGGGTTCTCGAAGTCCTGGCCGGGCGGGCTGAAAAACTACGGGTAACTGTGGTCCAGGGCCCGGCGGCCAAGGAAATGCCCCTGAGTTGCGGGTCGCACACCTTGCAGCTCGTGCGCGGTGCCGCCGGCCTGGCGCAGATTTTCTGCCGCAGCCACCTGGCAGTGGTTTCAGGTGGAATTACCATGTGCGAATGCATGTGTCTGGGGACACCCACGGTATTCGTGCCGCAGCACCAGGAACAGGCTCGCAACGCCGCGCGCTTCGCCGAAAGGGGCGGTCTTCTGCTGGCGCCGCTGCCGCAAGATGAGGATTTCACTCCCCGGCTGGAGGAGTTGATCACTAAGGTGCTGACAGATGAGCGAACCCGCAGAAAACTTTCCCGCTCCGGGGCGGAGCTGGTGGATGGACTGGGGGTCTCACGGCTGCGGCAGGTATTGGAAACTGAAAACTTTAGGGCCAAAAAGAAACAATAAAATTCCGTTCATCCTGTTATCCTGTCTATTTTTTTCGGACCGGCTGAACCAGTGAGAAAAGCAAGTGAAAAATAAACGAGGAATAATGATTATCGGCGCCGGCCTGATGCAGGTGCCCATGATCGAGGCCGCCAGGCGCATGGGTCTGCGCACTGTGGTTACCGACTACAACCGTGAATCGCCCGGGTTCGCCATGGCGGACATCGCCCTGGAAGTCTCCACCCGCAATGTTGACTTCTCGGTGCTTGCGGCCCGCCGCATAGCCACTCAGGTGCCGATCCACGGCGTATTGACCGTGGGCACGGATGCCAGCCGCACGGTAAGCGCGGTGGCCGCCGCTCTCGAACTGCCGGGCATCCGCTATGATGTGGCCGAGCGCGCCACCGATAAGATCAAAATGCGTGAATGTTTCAAAAAGCACGGCGTGCCCTCGCCGGATTTCGAATATGTCTGGACCAGGGAAGAGGCGCACCGGGCGCTCGAACGGCTGGGCGCGCCGGTGGTGATCAAACCCGCCGACAACATGGGTGCGCGCGGAGTCAGGCTGATCGAATCCGCGGAAGAGGTGGATGAGGCTTTCACCGGGGCCCGGCACGCCTCGGTTAGCGGGATGATCATTATCGAACAGTTCATGCAGGGACCGGAGCTCTCGATAGATGCGCTGGTCTGGGACGGACATGTCAAAATCGCCAGCGTGGCCGACCGGGTTATCGACAAAGCGCCGTATTTCATCGAGAGGGGTCATATCCTGCCCTCCACCATGCCGAAGGCCGACCTGCACGCCGCCTGCCGGGTAATGATTCAGGGGATCCGGGCATTGGGTATCGATATCGGAGCGGCCAAAGGCGACATCAAGATGACTCCCCAGGGCCCCAAGATCGGGGAGCTGGCGGCCAGGCTCTCAGGCGGCTTCCATAGCGGGTTCAGCTATCCGCTGGCCACCGGGGTAAACCTGATGGAAGCGGCTCTGAAAATCTCCATGGGCGAGCCTCCGGGCGACCTGAGACCCAAACACCACCGCGTGGCCGGCGAGAGAGCTATTATCCCCGAGCCGGGACTTATCACTCGCATTCAGGGGCTGAATAAGGCGAGAACCTTGCCTGGAGTGGAAAAAATCTTTACCATGTACAAAGTGGGAGATATCTACCATCCCCCGACCTGTAACATGGGCAAATTCGGTAATATTATCGCCGTGGCGGACACCCGGTCCGAGCTGAACGAGATTTACCGGCGGGTGCTGGCCACGATTAAAATCTCTACCGCACCCGAAGGAAAGATCCCAATTGAAACCCTTACGGATCGGCAACGAGCGCACAGGATTCATCCGGTTGGGTCCCCGCCAGCCCTGCGCAGTCATGGCTGAGGTGGGGATCAACCATGACGGCTCTGTTGACCGGGCGCTGGAGATTATCGGCCTGGCCGCAGAGGGCGGAGCCGACCTGGTCAAGTTCCAGTACCTCGATCCGGAAGCCATGGTCCACGCCCAAAGACTGCCGGAAGTTTACCAGTTATATAAAAAGTACGCTCTCACGATCAAGGAGATGGAACAGGTTTCCAGGGCCTGCGAAGCGGCAAAATTGCCCTTTGTCTGCACGGTTTTCGACCTCGAGGGTGCGGCACGCATGGTGGAGATCGGGGTCTGCGTTTTCAAGGTGGCCAGTTGCGACATGACACACCTGCCGCTGGTCAAAGGACTCGGTACTTTCGGCCTGCCGGTAATCCTTTCCACGGGCCTGGCCGATACCGCAGAGGTGGCTGCCGCTGTGCGCGCGGCCAAAAGAGGCGGCTGCCGGCAGCCTGTTCTTCTTCACTGTGTCAGCGCCTATCCGGCGCCCGATGACCAGATGAACCTCAGGGCCGTCGAGACCATGCGGCGCAGGTTCCGTCTGCCGGTGGGGTTGTCCGACCACACCCGGGGCACCCTCGCCCCGGCTCTGGCCGCCGCCATGGGTGCCGCCCTGGTGGAGAAGCATTTCACCTATGACCCGCAAGCTCCGGGGCCGGACCACTCGATCAGCCTGGGACCTGAGGATTTCCGCGCTATGGTTGCCGATATTCGCCGGGCCGAGGCCATGAGCGGGCACGGGCGAAAAGTACCGGCTAAAGTGGAACAGGCCGAGCGCCGGATCGGACGGCGCGGCTTCTACCTGCGGCGCAGTGTCTCCAAGGGCGAAAAGGTGCGCCTCGAAGACCTGATAGCTCTCAAGCCCTGGACCGAGGTGGGCCCGTTCCAGGTCAAGGCCTTAAGGGGCGCGGTTTACGCCAGCAACCTCGAGGCCGGCTCGCCGCTCAATAAAAAGGATATAGCTTATCCGGAGAAACCCCGGATTTGATTTACAATGCTGGATGAATAATTGAAAATCTCAACATGTAAAATATCGTAACAGGGCACGGCCCGCCGTGCCCCTACAGGTTTTTGGGTGGAGCCCTTTGTGCCTATGTACCTTGGCCACTTTGTGCCTTCTTTTATTCTGAACCCTGTACTCTTGAATACTTACCACCCATGAGCAAAACCGCTCACAAATACACCGCCGCCATCGTGGGGACCGGCAGGATCGGCTGGATGCTGGAGAACGATCCCTTGCGCGGCGGCCCCTGCACTCACGCAGGCGCGCTGGTCGCCACCGGAAAGGTTAGCCTGATCGCCGGCGCCGACCCCGATGACCGACGCCTGAGTGCATTCGGCCAGGCATATGAGGTGGACTCGCTCTACCCGGACCACCGCCTGTTGCTCGAAAATCACCGGGTCGATATCCTCTGCATTGCCGCGCCCACCTCGGCACACTCCCGGATAGCGACCGAGGCGGCCTCCTCGGGAAAAGTGCGCGGAATCTACTGCGAAAAGCCGATTGCCCGCACAATCGAGGAGGCCCACAGCATGATCGAGGCCTGCGACCGGGCGGGGGTGGCACTGCTGGTAGGGCACGAGCGCAGGTTCGGCGCGCATTTTATCCGGGCGAGAGAGATGCTTAACCAGGGAACCATCGGCCGGGTGCGCACGGTAATCGGCCAGGCCTTGAGCTCGGACCCGGGCAGTGTGCTTAAAAGCGAAGCCGGAGGTGGGCCGCTGCTTCACGACGGGACCCATCTGACCGACCTGCTGGGCTTTTTTCTGGGCCCCGCCGAATGGGTGATCGGCACGCTCGACCGGGCCCACGGACCCGCCAGGATCGAGCACACCGCCGTTGGAATGGTGGGTTTCCCCGAGGGAGTCATCGCTTTCATCGAGGGAGGAGGCAGGCGCAAGTACTTCGCCTTCGAGCTGGAGCTTCAGGGAACGGACGGAGTGATCGGGGTGGGCAACAGCCCGCCGGGCCTCTGGCTGGCCGAATCCAGCCAGCGCTTTACCGGGTTCAACGAGCTGTCCAAGGTGAAGTTTCCCGAATACACGCCCAACAACGGTTTCGTGGCGGCTTTCGAGGCCCTGATCCAGGAGATCGAAACCGGAAAGCCCTCTTCGAGCACCGGAAGGGACGGCCGCCAGGCGCTGAAAATCATCCTGGGCCTCTATGAAAGCGCAGCGAAGAGCGGAAGGAAAGTGCGGCTGCGTTAATTACACACCCCGCCCGCAAACCTGACGTTTGACGCACACTGCGGGCACCCCTCTCAAGAGGGGATTTTTACCCAACCCCGCCCCTCATAAAAGCTATTGTAGATGGATTTGATTTAATTCCCCTCTATCAAGAGGGGATACGCCGGGTGTGTTTAATTTTTTAAGGCACAGCATGCTGTGCCCCTACAGCAGATACTTCTCTATAAAAGATAAAACACAGAATACAGCACTCACCGGCTCATCTCGATTTTCTTCCTTTCCAGCCCGGCCTTGAACGGGATGGTGACCAGCAGCATCAAAAAAAGTGCATAATAAATACAGAGTGCAGCCAGGGCCCATTTAGGGCCGAACCCCGACAGGTTCTCGACTGTGGCCATGATGAGGACAAATCCTATCATGAAAGTGAGCAGTGCGGTAACTATCAGGTACTTCCGAAGTAAGCTGAAAAAATGTATCCCCTTTTCTATCATGGCCGGGTCCGCACCTTCTTTTTGAAAGGCAACCGCGAAACAGTCCACAATCTCCGCCGGACTGTAGGTGGCCATAGCCATTAACAGGGGCAGGGCGATCATTAAAAGCGTGCCGGTATAATCCACAAAATAAATTAGATCTCCACTCGTATGTATCGCCCAGCATACAATAGCAATAACTGCCGGAACCACTATGAAATATGACCGTTTCATGATCGGCCTCCTAGGGTTTATTGAATTCCAACCGGTCTGCAAACCGCTTTATTGCCTGCGGAATTCTTTCATGCAAATTATTCGAGATGTAAAAGTTGTTGATCGCTTTCCCCAAAGGTGTGGGGCTTCGGTAAGAGGTCAGGCAAATGACTATAAAGGCGGCCAACGAGGCCAGAAAAGCGAAGTTTATTATCCCGTTTCTTCTGGATGAGAAACTTCTCCCGTTCACGGGCTGCCTATCGATGGTGTAAGGATATCCGGCTTTCGCCTCCTTTAGCTCCGAGGCGTAATAGCTGCGGAAAAACCCGGTCAGCCCGGACTCTGAAATATTTTTTCTATTTTTCATCGTATCTCTCCAACATCTTTCGCAGCCCTGCGCGGATCACATGCACCCGGTATTTCACTGTCCCGGTCGGGAGGCCGAGGACCCGGCCGATTTTTTTATAACTCAGCCTCTCGGAGAACCGCAGGAACGAGATCTGCCGGTCGGAAGAATCCAGGGTTGCCAGGTACGATTCAATGACCTGGTGCAGCTCGCCTGCGATGACAGCCTCTTCCGGGTTCGGCTCGGCGCAGGTCAGGTGAATCCCGGCGGTCTCATTCCATTGGGCCTCCTT
>CAZSTM010000279.1:0-6007 GCA_964609635.1 uncultured Gemmatimonadales bacterium | reverse complement strand
CCGTAAGGGCAAGGTGTGCCGTGCCCGAAAGGGACCGAGGGGGATTTCCCGACTAGGGCGAGGCATGCCTCGCCCCTACGCTTTACTACCTATTCGCCATAATAGACCGATTGCGATGTTGTTCGACGCAGCGCAACGCCTTTTTCGAAATGGGCTGAGGGAGAGTTGTCTCTATTCTTCAGGTTTACCCTTACAACTCTTGAAAATTCAGGGATGAGTTATCAAGAAGTCTGTGATTTTGCTTTTAAAGAATTTTATGTTCCTTTTATGCAGAGTCTTGAAGAACAGATCGGTCGGGAAAAATTTATGGAGATTTTGAAAAGAGCCGGTGATGAAAATGGGGCACAAAGGGGTCGAATTGCGGCAAAAAATCTGCCGAAAAATGATCTTGCCGCCTACGCCGCTTCTATAAAAAATAATGAGTACTTTATACACATTTTGACATATGAAATTGTGGAGGAAACGGACGAGGCTTTTGAAATGAGAATTACCGAGTGCCTCTGGGCCAAGACTTTCCTCGAGGCGAATGCTACAGATATAGGATATGCCACTCTTTGCCATACCGACTATGCTTACATCCCTGCCTACAACCCTAAAATAAAATTTATTCGAATAAAACTTTGATACAAGGGCATTACTGCTGTGATCCACGCCGGGGTTTTGGAAGCCTAGTTGGTGATAGACCAGACTTAATCTTATAATGTAGAGTTGACCGGCAGCTTGAATAGATGCTGGATCGTTTTTCTTTTGAAACTCGGTCCAGCATTTTTTTGGCTTTTACAGAGAAAAATTTTTCTAGAGCAGCTTTTTAATCCCCCAGGTTTACCACTTCAGAAGAATTGTCCGCTTTTGTAATCATTTGTCTCAGAGTGTGCTCGATTTCGCACATATTCTTCTTTCAGTTTTCTTTATAAGACTTTAACTGCAATAATAAAAAGTAGTTATAAATTGACAGGATTATGGCATTGATCATGCATTATAGTGATGGGATGTTACACAAAAAATTTTACCTGTCTTTTCGACTCTTCTGAAAGCTCTTCTCATAAGGACTCTTGCACAGGCAAAAAATTAATCAACATTCGAGTGACTGAGGGAAATAATGCAAATCATCCTGAACCTTTTGGGAGAATTCTCCAATGCCTGCTATCAGGAATGAGCTTGTCTATACTATAGAAGAAGTGGCTGAAGCTTCAGGGATATCCACACAGACATTATCGCTATACGAAAAGAAAGGACTGATACTGTCTCATCGGAGTTCGCAAAATCAGAGAATGTATTCCGAAATCGAGCTGGCCAAGGTGAAAGATATTCAAAAGATGATAGATGAGATGGGAATGAGCTTATCCGGCATTTGCCACCATTTGGCAAATATCCCGTGCTGGAAAATACGAAGAGAGGTGAGTGTTGACCACACAAAATGTCCGGTATATTTCAATAGGTCTAAGCCATGCTGGGCTATGAATAAAAAATGTCTTCACCACAAAACCTCGTGCCGGGATTGCCAGGTTTACCTCGAATCGATAAATATAAGCTGCCGGAAGGACACGATCTGTTTTGAGATAGATGATATGTTAATGGCAATAAAATCGTAGAACAAGCTTTGTTGAAATATAAGAGATTGTTAACTATCTGCCTCGGGGGAGTTAGAATGTCTGCAATAGAAAGAATTGAAAAGAAGATTGACAGGTTAAAAATGGAAGTGGTTATATTCGAGACAAAGTGTTCCGGTGACCGGCAGGATCGAAACCTGGAGTTTGAAAAATGCTTGAGTCAGATAGAGGCTTTGGAATTTGCTTTGGCAATAATTGGTGAAGAAGCTGAAATGAAAAAGGTCGCTTCCTTATCGGATCGGAAAAAATACCGGTGTGAGCAGTATTAAAAATTGGATAGATGCAAAATAATCTGGCATTGCAGGGTAAACTGAAAATTTGAATAGAATAGCGAGCGAAAAGTAATAATCAAAAAACCCTAACAATCTTCGATGAGTCGGGTATAAAAAAGGCCGCAATGGCAAATTAAAAAAATCCATAGCGGTCTTTTTTATCTTGCAGTTAAAATTTATTTAAATCCGTGGTTACTGCAGGCACTCCTCGAAAGCCTCATCCAGCACGGAGAGGCCCTCGATCAAAGCTCTCTTGTCGATAACCAGCGGCGGATTGATCTTGACCGTGGCCCCGCCGAAACCCACCGGTGCAAACATCAGAAGCCCCTTTTCCACGCAAGAGTTGACAATCTCCCAGGCCAGCTCGCCGTCCGGCTCGCCGCTCGAACCCGGCTTGATCATGTGAATGCCCGCCACCAGGCCCTTACCCTGCACGGCGCCGATATTATCGACGTACTTGTCTTTCAGCCCGGCCAGGCTCTGGTGAAGAATATCTCCCATTTTCGTCGCATGCTCCGGGATGCCCTCATCGATAATGGCATTGATATTGGCCACCGCGGCCGCGGCACAGATCGGGTTGCCGGTATGAGTGCTGGTCATCTCGTTGGGGCCGTACTGGTTCATCACCTCTTCCCGGCCGACGACTGCGGATACAGGCAGGCTGCTCGAAATACCCTTTCCCAGACAGATCAGGTCCGGCACGATCCCGTAATGCTCGAAACCGAAAAGCTTACCACAGCGGCCGAAAGCGGCCTGAACCTCATCCAGGGTGAGCAGCACATCGTGCCGGTCGCACCATTTCCTCAACTGCTGCATATACTCTTTCGGGGCGAAACTCGCACCTCCGCCCTGGTAGGTTTCCAGGATCACCCCGGCAACTCCGTCGGGGTTGATGTTCTTTGCGGCCAGTGCATTTTCGAAAGAGGAAAAACCGGTATCCGGGTTGCGGAAACCGTCCGGGAAAGGCACCTGAACGATGTCGGGGTCCAGGTTGACTATCCACTGCTTGAGCGCGGGGCTGCCCCCGAGCATCTGGGCGCCCAGGGTGCGGCCGTGGAAAGATTTGTCGAAAGAGACAATGGTTATTTTCTCCGGGCCGCCTTTTTTCAGGCCGTAGGTGCGCATCAGTTTCAGGGCGCACTCTACTGTCTCGGCCCCCGTGGTGAGGATAAAAGCCTTGCTCAGTTCTTTCGGAGTTATTTTAACCAGCAGTTCGACCAACCGGGCCCGCGGGTCGTTGGGAAAGCAGTAGCTGGTCAGCAGCCCCTTACGGGCCTGTTCGATTATCGCCTGGTTTATCCTGGGGTGGTTGTGCCCCGCGTTGGCGATCAACACCCCGCTGGACCAGTCGATCCACTGGTTGCCCCACTTGTCGTAAACGGCTGCGCCCTGGGCGTGATCCCACAACACCAGCGGCTGGCCGGTCATGGAAATGGGCTCGTGCAGACGGAGATTTTCAAGTATTGACAGTGATTCCGGAACAGGGATCCTGGTCTTGATTTTCCGAAACGCCGTATCAACCAAAGGAACACTCTTAGGTTTCATTGCAAAAGTCTTTGCCAATAGTCCTCCCTGTGTCCTTATGATGTTGTACTGTTTTCTTGCTTACCATCGATAGCTAAAATTAAGTATTTATATGGCTCAAGTCAATGAAATTACACCATCGGCAGGTAACCGGGGGCAGGGCTGTCTGTGTTTCAGCATGCTTGCAGAGCGGGTTTGCAGGCCATATAAACTTGATTTATCGGGGGATATTTATTATTTATGCACCTCCAATCAAGCCGCGAACCCAGCGGCATTCGATACTTCGTTTCTTTTCCTACGGAGATAAAGCCCATGCGCATTCTGGTGACCGGCGGGGCCGGTTTTATCGGCAGCCACTTTGTCGAGCATTTTCACCACGACAGCGAGGTTCTGGTGGTGGATAACCTGCGCACCGGCTGCCTGGAGAATCTTGAAGGTTTGAACCATACCTTCCACCGGGTGTCGATCACCGATTTCGATACCCTCGTCCGGCTGTGCGAGGGGGTAGAGGCGATCTTTCACCTGGCCGCGATGATCAGCGTGCCGGAGAGTATGGAAAATCCCGCCGAATGCGTGCAAATCAATACCCTGGGGACCTTGAACGTGCTGGAGGCTGCGCGCCGGGCGCAGGTCAGGAATGTGGTTTTCGCCAGCAGCGCGGCTGTTTACGGAGACAATCCCACGGTGCCGAAAGTGGAGACCATGCTGCCGGAGCCCAAGAGTCCCTATGCGGTGACCAAGCTCGACGGGGAGTACTACCTGCGGATGTACCGCAATGAGTGGGGTATTAAGTGCACCAGCCTGCGCTTTTTCAATGTGTTCGGCCCGCGCCAGGACCCGGGCAGCCAGTACGCCGCCGCCGTCCCGATATTCATCTTCCGGGCCTTGCGGGGCCGGGACATTGTCATTTACGGTGACGGTTCGCAGGTGCGGGACTTTATCTTTGTCAAGGATGTGGTAGCCGCCGGGCTTCTGGCCTGCGAGAAAGGGAAGGATGTTTACAACGTTGCCCGGGGAGGATTTATCACCATAAAACAACTGGCGGAGTTGATAGTCGATCTGACCGGTTCCTCCTCGAAAATCCTGCACGCCGACCGGCGACCGGGCGATATCCACACCAGCTACGCCGATGTCTCGCTGCTTGCCGGACTCGGTTTTAAGCCCTCAGAAGACCAGCGAGCAAACCTCATCGAGACCATCGCCTTTTTCGAAAGCCGCCTGAACCGCTAGATTTCCATTAAGACAACCTGCATGGCCGTTTTGCCGGCATTGCACTGGATTGACGGGTAATCCTTGCCGGTTTATGCAGCGTCCACGGCAGATTGACAATACTCAGGCAATAAGGTATCTTGAAACTTCGGCTGAATTATTCAGTTATAATAGTTGCCGGATTGATTTTCCGATTGGATTTTCATATCATCCCTTGGGGCGACCGGCCGCCTCCGGGAGTCTTTTTTTTCGGTCCTTTTTGTGGATACCGGGCCGTTCCATGAGAAAAGCGACAACTCCAGATGTTCTGTCAAGCGGCCGCCTGTTGGCGCGTACCGGGTTATGGGCGGTTTTTTTGGGGGCGATCTGTCTGGGGCTGCTTTGCAACCGTCCCTTCGGCAGAGATGAAGCCGCACCGGGGAACCGGATAAGGTCGCTGTTTCCCCGGAAGGACCTTCCCGCCGGCTGGAGGCCCGAGGGCAAGGCGCAAACCTACAGGGGGAGAGAGCTTTACGAATACATCAACGGAGGGGCGGACCTGTACCTGGAGTACGGTTTCGACCAGGCGGCCGTCCTGGAATATAAAGGTCCCGATGGTGATGCTGTCATTGTGGACATCTACCGGATGGCCTCTCCGGCGGCGGCCTACGGTATTTTCTCTCTCAACAGCGGGGTGGACTATTCACCGGTGGTCGATGTGGGGACACTTGGAGCTGCAACGCCTTACCAGTTCACCTTCTGCAAGGGAGAATACTTTGCCAGCATTCAGTCGCTCGAAGCCGGCGGCCGGACTGACCGTACCCTGGGTCAATTTGCCCGTTCGCTCGACAGCCGCATAAGCGGAACGGATACCGGCGTTCCGGCCCTGGTGCACAAGCTTCCCACGACAGGCCTGCTGGTGCAGAGCGTTACCCTGGTTCATGGTCTGCTGGCCCTTAACAGCCGCCGCTATCTGGGCGAGGAGAACCTTTTCGAACTGGGAGGCGATATTTGGGCCGTGTTGGGAAACTATCAGTTCCCAGGCGAAAAGGCACAAAAGCGTTCGATGCTGCTGGTGGTGGAATACCCGGACAGCGCTCAAGCCGCAAGAGTACTTGCACGGTTGAGCAGCGAGACGGGGCCGGCCGCGGATGAAACCTCGGGTCTCGGCCCCCTGATAGCGGCCCGGGGAAACCGGCTGGCCGCCTGGTTCGACTTGCCGGAAGACCGGAGTGCCGCCTGCAGGGAAATTTTGAACGAAGAGTTGAACAGATAAAAAATGTACCGTGTTCCTTGACTTAAAATTAGTACATTATTCATACTCTAGTGCAATGACAAGTTTGATTTGAAGGGAAGAATTTTAACCGATCTATTCATGTTCTACAGGCTATGAGGAAAAAGGCTGTAGGCTGC
>CAZSTM010000278.1:0-6014 GCA_964609635.1 uncultured Gemmatimonadales bacterium | reverse complement strand
TTTTCCAGACAGGAGCGATAAAGATATTGTCGAACTCCCAGCCGAAAGTCTCTCCCTGCTGGGTCAGACCCAGCCAGATGGGGCTGAATATGAACTTGCATTTATGCGGCAGGCTGAATACCGCGGTGCCCTTGAAATAGGTGGTGTTTTCCATTCCGGGCGCCAGGTTGGTGGCCATGCCGCGGGAGTGTTTGGCGAAGAAATTGCTGGCATTATGCACCAGGTGGATGAAACGGTACTCGTAAGCCCAGGCGTAAGGATAGAATGGGCCGACACCCACGTAGCCCTCGAACTTGTCCTCAGTGGCCGGGTCATCCCCGCTGCCGATGCCGAATTCGGCGGAGAGGTTCAGTTTTTTCTCCGCCATCGCAGGCAGACTCAATCGGGCCATGAAGGTGTAGCCGGTCCAGTCTATGTCGGCCCCGGCGCCCGCTAAATCTTTCTTACCGGTCTGGTAGTCGAACTCGCTTTTGAACGACCAGCCCGATTGGTGGGCCAGATCCAGGGTCAAGCCCAGGTTAACGTGGGAGAGCCGGCTGAGGTCTTGGCTGTTGTCGCGGAAATGGGTGAGGAAAACCCCCAGTTTGGATTTATCAATCGGAATGGCGAGGTCGGCGAAGAAAAGATCCACATCATCGACGTCGTTCTCGTTGAAATCTGAGTTGAAATTCTCGCGCAGACCCTCGTAATATTTCATTGAACCGAAGCGGAATGCAGGCTGTCCCTTACCAAGATCGGTGTAGAACTGGTAGCCGAAAACCGATGCGATATTGGTGTTGGTGTATATCCCGTTGCCCAGGATAAAAGGCTGGCGCCCGAACTTGAGTTTCAGTTTCATGCCGGGCAGCTTGAGATCCATCCAGGCCTGGCGCATATGCATCTCCCAGGCCTCATCCGTGTTGAGCCGTACCGGTAGCTTGGTCCCGTCCGGAAGCTGCAGCTCCTCGGGCATTACTTCTTCACCGGTCTGGATAGTGTTGTAGCGGAATTCCTGGCCCAGGAAAACCAACTTGTTGAACTCGAAAAAGCCGGTGATATTTTCATTGGGCTGGATCTTGAACGAGACCGAAAGATCGCTGTAGTAGTTGTGCCGGTTGAGATGGCCCATCTGGTCTTGATTGCCTCCCCTGATGAAATCGAGGTCGTAGAATCTTCCGCGGTGCTGCATGTGGCCGCTGAAAGTGAGAATCTCGCCATTATCATCCTTGAGCGACCAGCCATGAACATTGGGGATTGCCAGAAACAACAAGACACCAACCATGGTCAGCTTGAAAAAAAGTTTCACCTTATTCCCTCCGATGTGGTAAAGAAAATGTCCTTGATAAGGTTTGCCTCTTCCATCAAACCGGTTAAGGTCGCGAATTCCGATGGAATATTAGAGATTATACACCTCCTCTCCTGTTAAAAGGTTAATTCCTTTCTGCTGGAGAATGCCGATGGCGCGGTCGATCTCGTCGATCCGGAAGATCACCACGGCGCCCTCCTTGAGCTTTTCCACAAAAGCATAGAGATACTCTACATTGAGGTTGGCTTCTTTGAATGTTTTGAGCACCGAGGCCAGCCCGCCCGGCTTGTCCGGCACCTCGACCGCGATGACCTCTGTGAAGCGGGCGGTGAAACCGGCCTTGCGAAGAGAATCATAGGCTTTGTCCGGCTTGTCGACTATCAGGCGCAGGATGCCGAAATCACTGGTATCCGCCAGCGAAAGAGCGCGGATGTTGATTTTGCGGCGGCCCAACAGCTCGGTCACCTCGTCCAGGCGGCCGGCGCGGTTCTCCAGAAATATGCTTAATTGTTTTACACGCATGGTTTTTCCTTTCAGTTAAAGATTAGTATTCCCTCCACACGCGGGGACGAATCGCAAAAGCAGCATGCATTCGACCCTTAGATTTCAGCCGGCTCAGGTATCAGCCGCAAGGCGTTGGCGGAGAAGATCTGTTCTTCGGCTGCGGAGCCCAGGCCCAGGAGGAGCAAGTTTTCCACCTCCGCGGATTGGTCCATCCAGGGACTGTCGGTGCCGAAAAGGACCTGCTCGGTGCCGTGACGACCGATCATGGCGCGCATCCGCTGGTTACTCATGTAACCCATGGCGAACGAGGTGTCCAGGTAAACGGGTTTGCCCAGCAGGTATTCTTCCACCTCGTCCCACATCTGAAAGCCGCCCATGTGTGCCGCCATTACTTTAAGTCCCGGCAGCGCTTTGAGCAGAGCTGCGATTCTCGCCGGCTCACCTCGGTTGGGCGGTTTGAAGGACAGGTCTCCTCCCGCATGGAAAAAAACCAGCAGGTCGTTGTCCCGAAAGGCTGCGAATACCGGAAGAAGCTCCGGATCATCCGGATAGAAGCTCTGGTAATCGGGATGGAGCTTGATACCGGCCATGCCGCAGGCAAGTATTTCCTCCAGGTTCTCGCGCCAGGATGGGGCTTTGGGGTGAAACGCTCCGAACACGCACAGCCGCGGCCCGTCGAGCGAGGCGCCGAAACGGTTGATCGAGCTTACTTTCTCGGGGTTGGTGGCCACCGGCAGGATGATCGATTTTTCGATTCCGGCGGCGTCCATCGAGGCGATCAACCCGGAGGCGGTACCATCGATGAAAGCCTTATGACCCGAGGTGGACTCCATTTTCGGGATCGCTTCCGCGGCGACTTTATCCGGGAAAATATGCGTATGAAAATCTATTATTCGAAAGCTCAATAGAACCTCTGCTATTTGCGACGTTCGTCGATCACTCGCTTGGCCTTGCCCTCGCTGCGGGCAATGGAGCGGGGCTCGACCAGCTTTATACGGGTCGAGATTCCCAGAACGGACTCCAGTTCATTCTTGATCTTGATTTGTAAACTCTCCAGCTCTTTTATCTCATCGCTGAAAAACCGCTCGTTCACCTCGACCTGCACTTCCAGGACGTCGAGCGCGCCCTCCCGGCTCAGGACCAGCAGGTAATGGGGCTCGGCTTCCTCGATCCCCACCAGCACGCTCTCGATCTGCGAAGGGAAGACATTTACCCCGCGGATGATCAGCATGTCATCTGTACGGCCCGAGACCCGTGCCATGCGCACCTGGGTTCTGCCGCAGGGGCAGGGTTCGGGGTTCAGGCTGGTGATATCCCCGGTCCGGTAGCGGATCAGCGGGAAAGCTTCTTTGGTGATGGTGGTGTAGACCAGCTCGCCTTTTTCACCCCAGTCGAGCACCTCGCCGGTCTCCGGGTCGATTATCTCCGGGATGAAATGGTCGTCGAACACGTGCAGGCCGTTTTTTTCCATGCATTCCATGGAGACTCCGGGCCCGATTATCTCACTGAGGCCGTAAAGATCGAGGGCATCTATCCCCAGGTTTTCCTCGATGGAATCGCGCATCTGATCGCTCCAGGGCTCGGCCCCGAAAACACCGACCTTGAGCGGCAGCCGCTTGAGGTCCACTCCCATCTCCGAGGCGACCTCCGCGATGTAGAGCGAATAGGAAGGGGTGCAGCAAAGGCAGGTGGAGCCGAAATCCTCGAGCACCATTATCTGGCGCCTGGTGTTGCCTCCGGAGATGGGAATGATTGTCGCTCCGAGGCACTCGCCCCCGTAATGGATCCCCAGTCCGCCGGTGAACATTCCATAGCCGTAGGCGTTCTGGATGATGTCGCCGGCGCCCAGTCCGGCACAGGCAAAACTGCGCGCCATCACCTCGGACCAGACCTCGATGTCGCCGGCGGTGTAGCCGACAACTGTGGGCTTGCCTGTGGTTCCGCTCGAGGAATGCACCCGGATCACCTCATCCATAGGCACGGTGAACAGTCCGAACGGATAGTTGTCTCGGAGGTTCTGCTTGACGGTGAAAGGGAGATTTTTAAGATCATCGACGTTTTTGATATCCGAGGGTTTGATACCCTTGACGTCGAAAGCGCGGCGGTAAAAGGGCACACGCTGGTATACACGCTTGCAGGTCGCCGCCAGGCGCCGGCCCTGGAGTCTGCGGCGCTCTTCAAACGGCATGGTTTCGTATTTTTCGTTCCAGATCACTTATCCTCCGCTTGATTTTAATTTTTCTTGGCGGCCGGTTCTGTTTGGCCTTCATCGATCGGCAGTGCCTGGGCGGTAAAAGGAATTCAGCCGGCTTCCGGCTGGGAAGCTCTGACACCACTAGCCAGGTCCCGCCCTGATTGAAAGGACCGCAGGTTAACCTCCAGCATCTTTTTCTTAATATGATCCTCCAGGGCAGCTTGCCAGTGCTCCAGTTTGAGAGGCAGGCATTTGCTCAGCATTCCCAGGATCACAGTATTCATCGTGCGTATGTCTCCTGCTTCCACAGCTTTTGCCGCGCAGTCGGCCGCGATCACTCTGCGGTAGTTGGCGGCTCTCAGGCGCTCGATCACATCCTCGGCGTAAGAAGCCTTGCCGCTTGACACCGCCAGCGGGTCCAACCGGAAGTCATTCACCACGATAACCCCCCCCGGCTCCAGATAGTGCTCCCAGCGCAGGGCTTCCAGCTTTTCCATGGCTACCAGGAACCGGGCCTGCCCGGCGGGAATAAGCGGCGAAAAAATTTTCTTGCCGAAACGCACGTGGCTGTTCACCGCCCCGCCGCGCTGGCTCATGCCGTGCACCTCGCTTTTCTTGACATCGTAACCCGCCAGCATGGCCGCCTTGCAGAGGATCTCCGAGGCCAGAATGATTCCCTGTCCTCCCACTCCGACCAGCAGGATGTTGGTGGTCTCTGTTTGCTTTTTCATAGCTCGAGCGCTTCAAAGGGACAAGTTGTGGTGCAGAGGCCGCAGCCGGTGCAGAAAAGAAGGTTGATCCGGCATTTACCGGTCTGTTCGTCCTGTCCGATGGCGGGGCAGCCTATGCGGAAGCAGGCTCCGCAGCAGTTGCATTTTTCCAGGTCGAGGCTGACCTTGGGGTTGATTTCCGTGCGCACGGAGGGTAGCAGTACACAGGGATGCCGGGCGATGATTACCGCCGGCCCCTCGAACTTGAGAGCTTTTTTCACTGTTTTCCGGAAAAGGTCCACATCGTAAGGGTCAACCGTAACCGCGAACTTGACACCGATAGAGCGCACCAAAGCTTCGTAATTCACTGCCGGGGCAGGCTCCCCCTCGAGGGTGCGGCCGCTGCCGGGATGCTCGTTGTGGCCGGTCATTGCGGTTGTCGAGTTGTCCAGGATAATAGTTACCGTATGCCCGCCGTTGTAAACGATATTGATCAGCGGAGTAATACCGGAGTGCAGAAAGGTGCTGTCACCGATTAGTGCAACCACCTGGGTTTTCTCATCCCCTGCCAGGGCGCGCTCCAGGCCGTAGGCCATGCCGATCGAAGCTCCCATGCACAGGCAGGTATCCATCGAGGCCAGCGGCTCCAGGGCGCCCAGCGTGTAGCAGCCGATGTCGCCGGTAACCGTGAGCTTCAGCTTTTTCAGGGTCATGAAAACTCCACGGTGCGCGCAGCCCGGGCAGAGCACCGGAGGGCGGGGTGCGAGCTCCAGGGTTTCTTCTTTTTCATCCGGAGATGACCGCTGCACCGATCTATTATCGAACAGCGCCGATACCGCTTCGGGGCTGAGTTCGCCGATGCGCTGCGGGGGATTGGGGGTTTCGCTTAATTTAACTCCCATGGCGCGGATCTCGGTTTCCAGGAAAGGATCCAGTTCTTCGATCACGCAGCACTTGTCCACCGATGCGGCGAATTCGGCGATGGTTTTGTGCGGCAGCGGCCAGCTGATACCCAGCTTGAGCACACTCGCCTCCGGCAGGGCCTCTCGCACGTAATTGTAAACATTGCCCGCGGTGATAATACCGGTGGGTCCTCGTTTCTCGAGGCGGTTGAGCCTGGTTGATTCGACCTCCCGGGTCAGTTCGGCGAGCTTTTCTTCCAGCTTGACCCGCATAATACGGGCATTGGCGGGGACCATCACGTTTCTGACAAAATCCTTCCGGTAGCCTGTAGGGGGTACATCGATCCGGGAGCCGACAGCGGAAACAGACTTGCTGTGGCACAGGCGGGTGGTCATGCGAAACAGTACCGGCAGCTCGA
>CAZSTM010000277.1:0-6025 GCA_964609635.1 uncultured Gemmatimonadales bacterium | reverse complement strand
CACCGTGACGATGACCTCGTGCAGTTCCACCTTCTCCGAGGAGGAACTGCCCGACAGGCTGGAGGAGATTTACCATGCCAGCAAGACCAAGGCGGTTTACCTGCGCGCGGATGAGGATATAGCCTACCGCAAGGTGACCATGGTCCTGGGGCTGATTCGTCAGGCCGGCTTCGAATCCCTGGGGCTGGTCGCCGAGCCGGTAATGGTAGGCAACTTGAGACGTTAGCCGGTGAGGCGGCGGTCGGACACTCGGGTTCAGGTGTATTCCCCTTTGCGAACAGGAGGGGGGCGCTTTGCGCAGAGCGCTTTTTATATCGTTAACGGTACACAGTTTGCTTTTTTTGCTGCTCTGGCGTGTGGGCTGGGAGAGAGTGAGCGACATTTATGTCCCTCAGGTCTATCAGGTGCAGCTAATCGCCATGCCCCAGGTGGAGCCTCCGCCGGAAGTAAAAACTCCCACAGTGGAGGTGGAGACCATTCCTCCGCCGCCGGAGGAGAAGAAGAAGCTTAAGCCCAAGCTCAAAAAGGCCGAGGTCCGGCCTGACAGCGCCCGGTCTCAGACCGCCGGCGAGACCCTTTCAAGCGCTCGTACGGACGAGCTTTTCGAGTTTCCGTACTATCTGCGCCTGATGACCGGCAAGATAAGCCGCAACTGGCGCAACCCGTACTCCGGGCGTGGTGAAACAGTCCGTGCGACTATTTACTTTCAGGTGCTGCTCGATGGTACCATAATCGGTCCGCGCGTGGAAAAATCGAGCGGGGCACCGACTTTCGACCGCGCCGCTCTCAGGGCGGTGATGGTCTCCAATCCGCTTCCTCAGTTGCCGCCCGACTACCAGGAAACACAGTTAACGGTTCACTTGGACTTCGAGTACAAACGCTGATGAAATACAGGGGGCATTTCAGGTTTTTCTGGCAATTGATTTTGATCCTGACCGCCGGCCTGCCGCGGGCTACCTCTGCCCAGGCACCGCCGGAAAGCGGCCTGGGCAGGGGAGAGGTGCATCTGCGGATTACCACCTCACGCATCCAGAAATACAAAATAGTCGTAGCGCCCCTGCCGGCCGAGGGAATGGGGATCGCGGGCAGCCCGGAGACGGCTGCGCAGCTCAGGCAAATAATCATCGACGACCTGGATTACAGCCTGCGTTTCGACCTGATCAACAGCCGGGTGGATGACCTGACGTTTATCTCTATAAGTTCCGCCAAGGATAAGGTGCATTTTGAAGGCTGGAAGGCCACGGGAGCCGACTACCTGGTCGCCGGATCCCTTTTCGCCATAGATAGACAGCCTATGGTGGATATCAGGGTCTACGATCTGTCCTTGAAAGAGCTGGTATTCCTGAAAAACTACCCGCTGGAGATGCCCCGCCTGCGACGGATGGCTCACCGTATCTCGGACGATGTGGTGCTCAACGTTACCGGCGAAAAAGGAGTGGCCGGTACCCGCATGGCTTTTGTAATGCGCACTTCCAAGCTGAACAGCGAGCTGTATTACTGCGATTATGACGGATACAACCTGGTGGCGGTTACCGCGGACAGTTCGATTGCCAAAATGCCGGCCTGGGATCCGCAAGGGTCTCGACTGGCCTATACCTCGTTCAAGGGAGATGCGGACCTCTACCTGGTTGACCTGGAGAACCGCAACAGCCGACCGCTGCATGCCGCCAAAGGCGTGGATATGGCCGCCAACTGGTGCAGCCGTAACGGTTTTCTGGCATTTTCCAGCGGATTTCTCGGTAACCAGGAGATTTTCTTCCTGCCGCCCGGAGAAAGCAAACCCCTGAGGCTGACTTTCAGCTACGCCATGGACACCGAGCCTTTCTGGTCTCCGAGCGGCGACGAGCTTACTTTTATGAGCACCCGGGCGGGCAATCCTCACATTTTTATCATGGGAGCCGATGGTTTGAATCTGCGCCGCTTGACTTTCGAGAGCCGCAACACCACCCCTCGCTGGCGGCCCCGGCCCTACGGGGACAAAATCGTACTGACCAGTGAGATAAGCGGGGTATTCCAGATCGCCATTATCGATGTGAACGGAGATAATTTTATTCAGCTGACCACCGAGGGCGAGAACCGGGATGCTTACTGGAGCCCGGATGGACTGCACATCGTGTTTATTTCGGACCGCAGGGGCGGGAGGGGAAATTTCGAGATTTTCACCATGGACTGGGACGGCAACTCGCAGCGACCGATCACCGAACGGTTCAGACCGGCCAGGGAACCCGCCTGGAGCCCGTTTCTTGAATGGTAGCTCTTCCCATCCGCCGGGCGGCTTTAATCGGATTTTTCGGTGCGGTTCGGTTTCTGATGCCCTTGTTGGAAGGCTTAGCAGTTTTTATCTTGACAAACAGAGAGTTTAATGTAATAATTATTTATGTAACAATTTGATAGGGGAAATTTATTATAACTTTTCAATTCCAATGTGGAGTATATCAAAATTACGGTAGGATAGCGGATCTTTCTAAAAATCCATCTGCTGTTCCGGCCAGAACCTTTTGTTGGAGGGTGTTTCGGTGAAAAAGACTTGCTTGGTACTCCCGCTCTTTGTTGCTTTAGTTTTTGTAGTTGTCGGCTGTCACAAAAAAGAGGCTCCGCCGCCCCCGCCTCCTCCACCTCCACCGGTGGTGGAAAAGAAAGTGGAACCGGTGAAAGTGGACAGCACTGAAATTCTGGCCAGAATACGCGCCGAAAAGATCGCCCAGGCCAAGAGAAAGATAGCCTCCGAGAGAATATATTTTGACTTCGATAAGAGCGACATCAAGCCTGAGTTCCGCAGTGTATTGCTGGGGATCGCCGACTTGATGAAAGAATTCTCCGACTTGAGAATCAGGATCGAGGGTCACTGTGATGAACGTGGTACATCGGCTTACAACCTGGGTCTCGGGGAACGTCGGTGCAATTCCGCCAAGACTTTCATGATGGATGCCGGAGTGGCCGGCCACCGCATTGACACCAAGAGTTGGGGCGAAGAACGGCCCGTGGAGATGGGCCACAACGAAGCTGCATGGTCCAAAAACAGAAGAGATGAGTTCATTATCGAATAATTGCCCCGGTGAGTAGCAAGACAGACGGAGCGAATTTTACGAAAACTTGGTGGGTAGGGTTGGTCTTGCGACAGCCCTGCCCATCTTATTCTCTACCGGATCAAGGGATTTTCACCGGCTCGCTCGGGGAGTCTATTCTTCTTCTGCGGAAAGAAGATCGACAAGAATCACCCGCAAAATTCATTCGGTCCCATTGTTCCATGCCTGAAAACCTGGTTTCATCCAGCCGCAAGCTTCACGGCTGCCGCGTGGTGTGTTCTGTCGGCAAGCTGTTTTTCTTGGTAAGCTTGGGAGCTGTCTTTCTTTTGGCCTGTGGAGGAACTTCCGCCGGCAACAGGGATATTCTGCGTTCGGATATTTTGCTGCTTAAGCAGGAAGATCGCCGGCTGCGCGATGAAATCGCGGTTCTCGACAGCCTGGTCAAGAACCGGATGCAGCAGCTCGATCGGTTCAATGCCAATTTCGGCGCCGATGTACGCCAGTTGAACGAGCGCATGTCTATTATCGAACAGCGCCTGAACGATATCGAGAAAAGGCTCTCCCGCGTAACCGTCGGAGCTCGGCCTGCGGATTCCCTCACCGATCGGCCGCCTGCGGATGCAGCTCGACCGAGTGAACCCCGGCCCGGCGAAATATTCGATCTGGCTTACAAGGATTACACGGCCTCCAACTACCAGATTGCAATCGAGGGATTCCTTGATTTCCTGGAAAAGTTCCCTGATTCACCCATGGTTGCCGAAGTTTGCCTTTACCTCGGCGACAGCTACCGGTCGCTGAAAAAGTACGGGGAAGCGATATCACATTACAAGGTAATTGTAGATAAGTATCCGGATTCACCCCTGCACGCCGATGCCCTCTACAAGATAGGCGATTGTCTTATTGTCGCAGGTGACAGGTCAAGAGGCGAGATTTTTTTGCAGGCACTGATTCAGAAGTTTCCCGACTCCAAAGCAGCCGCCCTGGCGCGTGCCAAGCTGAATCCCTGAAATGAAATGCCCATTTTGCGGTTTCGAGGATAGCAGAGTTGTAGACTCCCGCTCGATAAAGGATGCAACATTTATCCGGCGCAGGCGGGAGTGCTGCAACTGCAAACGTCGCTTCACAACCTACGAATACATCGAAAGCACGCCTTTGATGGTTGTAAAAAACGATGGGCGACGCGAGCCGTACAACAGGGAAAAGTTGAAAATAGGCCTGATCACTGCCTGCAAGAAACGTCCGGTTAAGATGGATTCCATAGACAGTTTGATTCATAAGGTGGAAAAGGCAATCGATAAACTCAATTTGAACGAGGTACCCAGCAAGTTTCTCGGTGAAGAAGTGATAAAACAGCTTAAAAAACTCGATCCTGTCGCATACGTACGTTTCGCTTCCGTTTATTACCGTTTCGAGGCGGTGTCCGAGTTCGAACAAAAAATTAAAGAACTGGTCCCGGAAAAGACGCTCAAAACCACTCAGGACTAAATGCTCAAAGAGGCAACCTTCAAAGGCGGAGTTCACCCGCCGGAATTCAAGTCGGCTTCCAGCGAAAAACCAATCAAGCCGCTCGGCATTCCTTCCAGGGTAATCCTTCCCCTGCAACAACATATCGGCGCCCCGGTAAAAGCTACTGTTTCCGTAGATGATCAGGTCAAGGTGGGCACGGTGGTGGCCGAACCGACCGGATTTGTCAGCGTGCCCCTGCATTCTCCCATCTCGGGAAAAGTCGTGGCCCTCGAGGAAAGACCGCACCCCGGCGGAATTAGTCTGCCGGCGATTGTTATCGAAAGCGACGGCGAGGACAACTGGGAGAAAACAGCTAAAATCGACAAAAAATACACCGAGCTCTCTGCAGAAGAGCTGAAAAAAATAGTGCAGCAGGCCGGCATCGTGGGTCTGGGCGGAGCCGCTTTCCCCACCCATGTAAAGCTTTCCCCGCCCCGGGATAAGCCCATCGACACTTTTATCCTCAACGGCGCTGAATGCGAACCTTACCTGACAACCGATTACCGGCAGATGCTGGAGCGGTCCAAGGAACTGGTCACCGGGATAAAAATCGTGATGCGTATTCTGGAGAGCAGCCGTGCCCTGGTTGCTATCGAGCGCAATAAGCCCAAGGCCATCGAGGTCCTGGATCGTCTGTGCCGCGATGAGTTGAATTTCGATGTGGTACCGCTGAAGACCAAGTATCCTCAGGGAGGAGAAAAGCAGCTGATCCAGGCCGTTACGGGTCGCCAGGTTCCCAGCGGCGGACTGCCGATGGAAGTGGGCTGTGTGGTGCAGAACGTTGCCACCGTGCTCTCGATCTACGATGCGGTCACTGCGGGCCGGCCCTTGATCGAGAAGGTGGTCACGGTAACCGGCGACACTCTCAAAAAGCCCGGCAACTACCAGGTGCGTATCGGCACCATTGTCAGCGAGATGCTCGAGAAAATCGAGAGGAAGCCGCCGAAAGGCCTGGGCAAGGTGATCATGGGGGGGCCGATGATGGGAATATCCCTGCCCGATCTCGAGGTGCCCATACTCAAGAGCACCAACGGCCTGGTGCTGCTGTCCGGCTCGATTCCGGTAAGTGAACACCGGCCGTGTATCCGCTGCGGCTCCTGCGTGGATGCCTGCCCGATCCATCTTTTACCCTGCGAGCTGGCTCTTTTCGCCGAGAACGAACGCCTGGACCTGTGCCGGGATTACTTTGTCACCGATTGTATCGAGTGCGGCGCCTGCGGCTACATCTGCCCTGCAGGCCGCAACCTGGTGCAGTTGATCCGTTACGCCAAATACACCGTGATGGAGCAGGATCGCCGGAAGGAAGGATAATTGAGATTATAAGGTTTCAGCAGCTAGGTTAATTTTAACTCGTATTTTACTTTTTGTGACTATTCAGAATTTAGAATTCACAAGTCAGTAGTCAAAATTCAAAACCGAAAATATTCGATTTCTTGCTTTAGCAGCGTGTTGAAAAAACACGCTGCTAAGCGGTACAGGGATGTACCGCCAAA
>CAZSTM010000276.1:769-6040 GCA_964609635.1 uncultured Gemmatimonadales bacterium | reverse complement strand
GAATTCGATCCCGAGGTGGAGGGACGTATCTATGCTGTCTGGAGCAACTGGCACGACCTTCCGCGAATGAAGATGTTCAACGAGCGCTGGAACGAGAGTCGGGGCCTGCCGACAATCAGCACGGACGGCGGGCGGACCTGGCGCTCCATCAAATTTGAGGCCCCCGGCGAAACGCCTTACACCCATATCCTGCTCGACCCGGAGAGCCCGGCGGATTCCCGAACTCTGTATATTTGTGGATTCGGCCTGGGAGTTTACAAGTCTACCAACGGCGGGTCAAATTGGACCGAGGCGAGTGAGGGCCTGGGAGAAAACCGCAGTGTCTGGAGAATCACCCGCCAGGACAACGGAACGCTGTTTTTGGTGGTGGTGCGTAACGGTACCGAGAGGGAGGTAATCCCGGGAGCACTGTACCGCAGCGATGACGGCGCCGAAACCTGGCAGGCAATTCCCCTGCCCGAGGGGGTAAGCGGCCCCAACGACCTGGCAGTCGATCCAAGCGATACGCAGATAATGTATTTAAGCTGCTGGCCCTGGACCGACAGGTCGGTCGAGCCTCGCCGGGAACGTGACGGAGGCCTTTACCGCACCACGGACGGGGGCGAAACCTGGGAGCAGGTCTTTTACCAAAACGCTCATGTGTATGCCGCCGCCATAGACCCTGAAACACCGTCCACTATTTTTATCAATACCTTCGACAGCGGGGCATTCTACAGCACGGACCGCGGCCGGACCTGGCAGCGGCTGAAAGGCTATACTTTCAAGTGGGGCCACCGGCCCATCCTCGATCCCCACCACCCCGGCATGATCTATCTCACCACTTTCGGCGGCAGTGTTTTCTACGGACCCGCTGCAGGGGTGCCCGGAATGTTAGAGGAGATCGAGGACGACTTCTTCCTGCGCTGGGCCTCCGAGCCGTGATATGCTGCCCTCATTTACTTCTGAAAGCCTGTTCAAACCTGATCGGGGACTACAAAGGGGTGGCGATAATTCCTTGTCAGGTAGCTGTCCGCCTGCCGGTCGCTTTCAAAACGCTCGCCGTGTGAATCGAAGCTGAGTTCCCTGCCGAGGCGATAGGAGATATTAGCCAGGTGGCACAGGGAGCTCGACAGATGTCCCTCCAGGATATCGGCTGTCAGGTCCAGTGGATTTCTCGAGCGCACCGCTTCGATAAAATTCCGGCGGTGAAGGATACGGCTTGAAGTATGCGCATCGGTTTCGGTGAAGCCTTTGGGCCCCCCCAGCGCAGGGCCGCTGGAGACAGTCTGCGCCTTGCCGCCGGGACCCAGCTCGTTCTTCCGGCCCAGGTAAGCCTGGAAGCTGTTGATGTCAACACGCATCCAGCCCTCGGTACCGTAGAACAAATTGCCGATCTTAAGACCGTCCTCATCGTGTGTATAAAGGCCGCGCACCTCGAACTGAAGGATTTTTCCGTCATCCCATTCGAAGCTGGCCGACTGCGTGTTGGGGGTCTCCTGATCCGAATCGAAGGCATGGTATCCACCGGTGCTGCGTACCTTGTCCGGCAGGGTATTCTTGTTAAGGCCCCATCTGGCGGTATCCATCTCGTGGACCCCCTGGTTGCCGATATCCCCGCAGCCGTAGTCCCAGAACCAGTGCCAATTGTAGTGGAACCGGTTTTCGTTGAACGGCCTCAGCGTTGAAGGTCCGAGCCAGAGATCGTAGTGCACTCCCTCGGGCACCGGACTGTCCTGCTTGATTCCGATGCTCTCCCTGGGCTTGAAACATAGTCCCCTGGCCAGAAAGACATCCCCGATAGCCCCCGAATGCAGCAGTTTCATGGCTTGTTGGATATGTGGAAAGCTCCTCTGCTGGGTGCCGGCGGCCACTATACGGTTGTACTTGCGCGCCGCCTCCACTGCCTTGCGGCCCTCCCAGATATTATGCGAGACCGGTTTCTCCACATACACATCCTTTCCCGCCTGGCAGGCCCAGACAGTCATCAGGGCATGCCACTGCTCGGGTGTAGCGATTGACACGGCGTCAATGTCCTTATCCTCCAGCACACGGCGGAAATCAGGCTCAAAGCGGACTTTCTCCGCTCCCAGGCTTGCAGCGAATTTCGCGGCGGCCGGATACAGGCGCTCATCGACCTCGCAGATGGTTTTTATCCTGACACCCGGGATGTCGTTGAAACACCTGAAATGGCTTTTTCCCTGGCCGTTGATCCCCACAACAGCCATTACTACCTCATCATTCCCGGCATAGCCTTTTTTGCTCAACGCTCCGGCTGCCATCAGGCCGGCACTTGCGGCCCGGGCCGCCTCCCCGATAAACTTTCTGCGCTGCATGATAGCCCCTTTCTTGAAGTTGACAGTCATTGTTTAAGCCTGTTTCAATAACTTTGAACTCGGGTTTTCGCTCCTCTTGGCTTCAATCAAGAGATTTTTTTATTCTTTGGCGACAGATTAGTGCTTTATTTTCGGAATATCAAGGGTTCTATTGGTAAAAAAGGAAAAAGGCTGAGGCCCCTCAGGCCGATTATCACGGCGGGGGTGACTGCAAGGCAGGATACAAAGTAAGTGGCGAGACCGCGTGTCTTTTCTCCGGTTCAGGACACTCGGGGTAAGGAATATCGACAGGAAAACGCTTTTGCTTCCTGCCTTCCCTGCTGATATATCTACTCATTCCCGGAGTGATGGAAAATATTCGGTTCGCTATTCCACCGGAGAAAATTCATCCTTGCCCACGCCGCATGCGGGGCAGAGAAAATCATCGGGAAGGTCTTCAAAAGGCGTTCCCGGCTCGATACCTTCCTCCGGCAGTCCTTCCTGGGGATCGTAGACCCACTGACAGACATTACAGACGTACTTTTTCATGGAATAACCTCTTGAAAAATAATATTCAACTTGCACAAAGGTTTATGGCGATCATCCCGTCTATTTCCGGGCTTATGCCTTGAGTTCTTTTATTTTGTCGGAAAGGAAGCGGATATGGCCCAGCTCTTCCCCGATAATTCTTTGCACTTCGTCTTTGCCCAGGTCTGCCGGGACTACCTCTTTCATGGCCATGAAGAAAATTACCGCATCTTTTTCCCTCTGCAGCGCGGTTTTCAGAATATCGTCAGTGTCCCCGCTCATGCCGGAGAGCTCATCGGCCATGGCTTTCACTTCAAATACTTTGCCGTCGGCGATTGCTTTGAGATACTTGGCCGCCTCACCTTCAGGATCGAAAATGGACAGGTCCCGATTCTGCCGCGAGAACTTATTCCGCATTTCGGTGAAAATACGCTCGTGCTGTTCTTCCCATTCCACCAGTTCAAGGAGCAGTTTCTTCACCTCTTCCTCTGCTACCAGTTCCGCTCCCCTGCGGTAAAAAGCCTGGCCGTTGCGTTCGATCTCGACGGCGATCTTAAGGATTTCATCCGCGTTGAATAGAACCGCCATGTAAGTACTCCTTTGCTGTGAATTGACTCTCAGGCCGTCTGCATCGCCTTTTCGGCCAGCATTTTCCCGGCCGCACGGCATTCTTCCAGCACCTCCGGCGTGGGCCGGTATCGGGCCTTTAAAGGCTCTCGCAGGATTTCCCACCTGTTTTCTTTGAGCCACTTATCTATGGCTTCCGACCCTCCGGCGCCCCAGCCGTAGGAACCGAAAGCGAAACCGGCCTTGCCCACCGGTCTCAGTCCCTTCAGGTAAGTCAGCACCGCTCCCTGCATCGGCATCATGCACCCGTTGAGCGTGGAAGAGCCGAAAGCGACCGCCGCGGTATCCAGCACCTCGGTGGCAATCCTGGTCAGGCTGGAGCTTCGGATGTGAATGAGCACGGCTTCCACTTCTGGGAGCGAGGCTCCCTCGAGGATCGCCCGGGCCATTTCGGTGGTGCTCTCCCACATGGAATCATAGATCACCAGCACCTTAGGCCTCGGCTTGCAGACCGCCCAATCCCGGTAGGCCGAGAGGATTTCGCTTATATGGCTGCGCCAGATTATCCCGTGAGCCGGAGCCACCATCTCAATTTCCAGACCGGCGGCCCGCTCCAGCACGCCGGCGACCTGCTTGCCGAACGGCATGACAATGTTGGCGTAATATGTCTTGGCCTCTTCCATGAGCACCTGCAGGTCCACCTGGTCGTCGAAACGATGTGAAGAGGCATAATGCTGGCCGAAAGCATCCATCGAAAACAGCAGCTTTTCTTCCGGAAGGTAAGTGAACATCGACTCGGGCCAGTGTACCATCGGAGTTTCGATAAACTGCAGCGACCGTTTTCCCAGGGCAAGAGTATCTCCGGTTTCCACGAGATGAAATTTCCACCTGGAGGTGTCGAAGTGCATGCCGAGGACATCCCGGCACTTCCTGTCACACACCACGGTAGCCTGGGGACAAGCTTCCAGTACGCGCCCCATGCTGCCTGCGTGGTCGGTTTCAGCATGGTTACAGACCAGGTAATCAATCTTATCGAAAGGAATAAACTTTGAAATATTTGCCAGAAGCGTTTCCGCATACGGTCCCTTGACCGTATCGATCAGCGCGGTTTTCTCATCCCGGATCAAGTAAGCGTTATAGGTTGCTCCTCGCGCTGTGTTGTAGCCGTGAAAGTCGCGGACATTCCAGTCAACATAGCCGACCCAGTCGATGTTCTCACGCAGTGTGGCGTTCATGAATCTCCTCTCGAGTATCCTTTCCCTGCGGTCTTCCCGGGGGGAAGAACTCGCCTTTAGCGGACGGCGGTTCTTACCAGTTCTCAGCCAACAGCTCGAAATAAGCCTGTTTGTGGGCGCAGGCCGGGCATACGGCGGGCGCTTGCTTGCCCTCATGGATGTAGCCGCAGTTGTTGCATTTCCAGAGGACCTTTTTATCCTTCTTGAAAACAGTGCCCGCCTTCACGTTCGCCAGCAGGCCGAGATAGCGCTTTTCGTGCTGTTTCTCGCTCACCGATACAGCCTCGAATGTCTTGGCAACTTTTTCAAAGCCCTCTTTTCTGGCCGTCGCAGCGAAACCCGGGTACATGCTTGTCCATTCGTGATTCTCGCCTGAGGCCGCGGCCTTGAGGTTCTCGGCCGTGGTGCCTATCACTCCGGCCGGGAAAGCTGCCCGGATCTCCACCTCACCGCCTTTGAGATGTTTAAAAAACCTCTTGGCGTGTTCTTTTTCGTGGTTGGCGGTTTCCTCGAAAATGTTGGCGATCTGGATGAAACCTTCCTTTTTCGCCGCGCCGGCAGAGTAGGTGTAGCGGTTCCTCGCCTGGGATTCACCGGCGAATGCGGTAAGTAGATTTTTTTCAGTCTGACTGCCCCTGAGCTTCATAGGC
>CAZSTM010000276.1:0-759 GCA_964609635.1 uncultured Gemmatimonadales bacterium | reverse complement strand
ATTTACAGCCTCCCCTCTCTCGGCATTTACTTTGTGCCGGTTAAAATTAATGATGTGTACACGTCATACTCCGGGTTAACGGAAGAAATTTCATAAATGTTAACATTCCGTGCCGGTCCGGACATCCGGTCTCGGAAAAATTGTCTCAACTAACAGCCGTTGAGGATATTTTCCACGGCGGAGAGCCGAAGCTGCTTACGCGCTTTTCCACAATCCATGCAGGTTGCAGAATTCCCGTGCGGTGATACGGTCACCCTCGACCGGGAAAACAGCCTCAGGCGCATCGCCGGGACTGAGAAACTGGCGGTAAGCCTTGCCGTCAATAACCACCTCGATCCACTCGATGTAGTGATCTTCCTGCATAGGATGCGCAACAGAGCCGACCTTGACCTTGATGCCCCCATCGACCTTCTCGATTACCGGGACGTGCTTCTCGAGCGCCGCATCGGTGGTGTTCTCAGTAAGAAGCTCCATCGGCTGCCCGCAGCAGACCAGCTCGCCCGCTCCTGCATGGATAACCTCGACCATATTCCCACAGATATTGCACTTGTAAACTTGTAATCTCTGAGTGGCCATTTTTGTTTCTCCTTTCAGGTTTTAGGTTATTACCAATTCGCTCTGAGAGATTATCTCTCACATTTTTTTACCACTAAGGCACCAAGACACCAAGGTTTCATAAAGCTAATCGTTTGATACCGTTCTTAATAACCGAAACATTAAAATTAATCAATAAACCCAGGCGATATCCGGTGAGTTTTA
>CAZSTM010000275.1:0-6056 GCA_964609635.1 uncultured Gemmatimonadales bacterium | reverse complement strand
GAGAGGTACATCTCGAACCAGCCGACAAGAATCGGGGCCAGGATATAGCGCTCCTCTTTCCCGTCTTCGTGCCAGAGCCAGACAAAGCCTTTCTCCAGCATAGTTTGCAGGAAAGCCCGGAACTGCTCATCAGGCAGGTCGGAAAGCGAGGACAACTGCTCGTAGTTAAGCGGCTTGGGACCCATGCCCAGAAGAAATTCGTTCTCCTCGGGGGTGACAGCCAGGTCGAAACAATTCAGCAGCTCTTTGTTGACGGGGACCGGATAAAGATTCTGTTTGTTCATCAGCTTGGCCAGGGCCACGAGGTTCTTTTTTCGTTCCGAGGAGAGCTTTGTCGTTCCCATAACCTCACCTTATTTTAATGTTTTGGAGTTGGATGGTATCGTTATCATCGGGACAGACCGGTGTGTCCGTGCGCCCAAATTAGCATATCTTCACCGTAAAGTCAAACACCCTACAGGGCATATATACAGTGCAACCGATGCAAAAGATTGTTGGTTGCCCGTGTATTTATTATTTTGACAATTGATCTTGACTGTCCCTGCATAATAAATCTTTTTGGCCCTTACAAGTGAAATTGAAAGTCCCGGGTCGAGAAAAATCAACCTGAACCAAAGGGGTTCAATGTGAGCGGCCGTTATAGCATGAAACGACGCGAGTTCCTGAAAGGGTGCGCAACCGGCGCGGCGGGTATCTCACTGTCCTGCCTGTCCGGGCAGCCGGTTCACTCCGCTGCCGGGGAAAGACCCAATATCATTTTCATCCTGGCCGATGATCTCGGCTACGGCGACCTGGGCTGTTACGGCCAGCGGCATATCAGAACGCCGAACCTCGACAGGCTGGCCGCCGGGGGCATGCGCTTTACCGACCACTATGCCGGAAGCACGGTGTGTGCGCCCTCGCGCTGCTGCCTGATGACCGGCCTGCATACCGGCCACACCTACATCCGGGGCAACCGGGAGGTCAAGCCCATGGGGCAGGAGCCCCTCCCGGAGGAGACTGTCACCGTGGCCGGGCTCCTCAAACAGGCCGGCTACTCCACCGCCCTGATCGGCAAGTGGGGCCTGGGCTCGCCCGGCTCTGCAGGAGTCCCCAACAGTCAGGGCTTTGACTATTTCTACGGTTACCTCTGCCAGCGTCACGCCCACAATTCCTACCCGGAGTACCTTTTCAGGAACGCAGAAACAGTACTCCTGGAGGGCAACCGGCTTGCCGAGCCCCGCCGGCCCGACGGGGCGGGCGTGGCTGTCGACAAGGCCCGGCATTCCCACGACCTTTTTACCGGGGAGGCCCTGGCCTTCGTTGAGCGCAGCAAGGATAAGCCTTTCTTCCTCTATCTGGCGTACACCATTCCCCACGCCAACAATGAGGGGGGAGACCAGGGCATGGAGGTTCCCACGGATGAGCCGTATTCAGAACGGGATTGGCCGCAGCAGCAGAAAAACCACGCAGCCATGATCACCAGGATGGACCGCGACATCGGCACCTTGATGTCGCGGCTAAAGGAGCTCGGGATCGATGAGAAAACCCTGGTGATTTTTTCCAGCGACAACGGGCCGCACCGCGAGGGCGGCGCCGACCCTACCTTTTTCGACAGCAACGGAAGCTTACGGGGGATCAAGCGGGACCTGTACGAAGGCGGGATCAGGGTGCCGATGATCGCCCGCTGGCCGGGAAAGATCAAAGAAGGCGCGGTTACCGGTCACGTTTCCGCCTTCTGGGATTTCCTGCCCACCGCGGTGGAGGTCGCCGGTATGGATGCGCCGGAGGGTATAGACGGTATCTCGTACCTGCCGACCCTTCTCGGGGAAAAGCAACGGGAGCACGAGTTTCTCTACTGGGAGTTTCATGAGGGCCAGGCTTCCAAACAGGCGGTCCGCATGGGCAAATGGAAAGCCCTCCGTCACAGCCCCGCCGCGCCTGTCGAGATCTACGACCTTTCAACTGACATCGGCGAAAACCACAACCTTGCGGCGGACCACCCGGATATCGTCAAAAGAGTAGAGACCTGCCTGAAAACGGCCAGAACCGAGTCTGAATTATGGGAACTCCGGGGCAGGCCGAAAGTACAATATGACCTGCATTGAGTGATCTGCCTGGAGGACTCGTCCGGGATATATCACCCATAGAGCCTGTTTTACATAGGTGAACCGAAAACCAGGAGGCCTGATAATGAACCGAGCCCGGCACAAGCATGCTATCGCCGTGAAAAAAATATTAATCTGTCTGGCGGTCCTGACCCTGTTTCAAGAGACAACCGCGGCGGCGGATAAAGACCTTGGTGACCGGGCGCGAGGGGCCTTAAAGAAGGCCACTACCTTTTTTCTCTCCATTTCGACCAACGGGGGCTACGCGGGAATATATTCGCTGGACCTGAAAAAGCGCTATGGGGAGGCAATCTACGAACCGGCAAAACTTAGTGAAATCTGGGTCCAGCCCCCCGGGACCCCGAGTGTGGGTCAGTGTTACCTGCGGGCCTTCCGGCTCACCGAAGACAGCCTCTATCTTAAGGCGGCGCGCAATGCCGGGCGGGCGCTCGCCTGGGGGCAGAGCTGGTGGGGAGGCTGGGACCACCGGGCGGAGGTGGCGGATCTAAAGCCGGATTCCCGGAAACCCGCCAGAAAAGAAACCAGGTGTACCTTCGATGATAATATCACCCAGGGGGCGCTGGATTTTTTAATCGACCTCGACCGGTTTATCGAGGAAGAATGGCTGAGCCGGGCGATCCGGCTCGGCTTGAATCACATGATCAAGAGCCAGTTCGAAAACGGAGCCTGGCCCCAGTGGTACCCGTTGCGCGGCGGATATCACGATTGTTACACTTTCAACGACAAGGCAATCAACGATTGCATCCGGGTGATGCTGAATGCTTATGAAGCTTATGGGAATAAGGAATACCTCAGCAGCGCTTTGCGGGGCGGCGATTTTATCATTCTCTCTCAGTTCGAGGCTCCGCAGGCGGGCTGGGCACAGCAGTATTCTCACGAGATGAAACCGGCATGGGCCAGAGCTTTCGAGCCGCCCGGTGTCTGCAGCCTGGTTACCGCCCGGAATATCAATACCCTGGTCGATTTGTACCTCTACACCAGAGATGAAAAATATCTCGAACCGGTTCCCGCCGCGCTCTCCTGGCTGGAGAGCTCCATGATCGGCGAGAACCTCTGGGCACGCCTCTACGAACCGGGGACCAATAAGCCGATCTACGGCGACACGGACGGCAAGGTGCATTTCACTTTTGAGGAGATAAGCCAGGAGCGCCGGCGGGGTTATAACTGGAGGGCGGGATTCGAGGTTCCAGGGGCCAGGAACTATTATAACCAGGTAAAAAGCATGGGAGCGGATGAATACCTTGCCGAGCGGGCAAAGCCGCTTACCGAGGCTGAGCGCAGGCAGAAGATTGAGCGCCTGGTTCCCCAGGCAGAGGAAATTATCGCGCTGCTGGATGAAAAAGGGCGCTGGGTGAGAAATGATCTGATTCAATCAAGCGTTTTCGTGAGAAATTTCAACACGCTCTGCGAGTATCTCGAGCTGTCGGCCGAAAGAGAATAGCGGCGGGAAGTTGGCCTCATATAGCAATTTTTGTTCTTACAAACTATCGGAATGAAGATGGTTTGATACTCCGGTTACTTACCGATTGTCAGGTTCTCCAGGTAGTCGGCGTGGTTGCTGCCACCCGTGGCGTTGTCTTTTACCGGCCGCCAGAGCTTACCGGCGATGTCGATATCTCCGTCGCTGTCCACATCCCCGACCACAGCCTCGTGGGTGCCCAGTCCGGCGTCCAGGATAATCCTTTCGACAAAAACGATACTGTCGCCCTGGATGTTCTCCCAGATAAACCAGCGGTAGGGTGGTTCCCCGAGCCACTCCATCTCGGCGGCGAAAATATCTAGATCGTTGTCGTTGTCGAAGTCCGCCACAGCCAGGGAATGGTATGGCCCGCGCGGCTCATTGTCCGATTGAGCCAGGATGTGGGCCTTCCACTTCTCCAGCTTCGGGTCCTCAGGCGCCTCAAACCAGGCCACCCGGGCTCCCTTGATCTCGCCTTCGGAGAGCACCATGTCCAGGCAACCATCGCCGTCGATATCGGCAATTCTCGCCTGGCTGGCCAGGTCCCAGTCCATGGTTACAATCGTGTGCTTGGCCCAGTCCAGCCCGCCGCCTAGGTTCTCCAGCCAGATATTGCTGCGAACCAGGTCGATATCGCCGTCCCGGTCGAGGTCTGCGGCCGCGAGGCCCGAGTGCACGGAATCGCCGATGCGTATTTTTTGCCAGTGCCCCCTTGGCTTCGGCGGGATCTTGTACCGGCGCAGGTCCCTGGTGGTTGAATGGGTGACACCGGTCATCTCGCCGCCCATGGTGAGCACCTCAGGAACTTTGTCGCCGTCGAGATCGGCAATGACAATGTCGTGGACAAAGCGAAGCCCGGGGTCAAAAACATGCTTCTGCCAGGGTTCATCGGCAGCGGCTGCATCCGTGATACCCGGGTTTTCGTACCAGGCTCCCCCGGCGATCATGTCCAGCCAGCCGTCGCTATCGACATCGAGCATCACTCCCCCAACATCCGAGGGCGAGCGCTCGCCGATCAGGTGCCGGTGCCACGAGTCGGCGTTGCGGTACTCGTACCAGATGATCACCCCATCACGACGGCCGAGCACAAAATCCAGGTCCCCATCACGATCCACATCGGCCAGCGAGGTCTGCCCCCAGGCATCTGCTTCCAGCGGTTGTTCGATAAAATGGTGGCGGAACTGCAGCCCTCGGCTTTCCGGCAAGCCCTCTTCACGGCCACTCCGGGTCCTGCCGCCTTGATCACACGAGCTGACTGCGATCAAAATACCGGCTGATGATAACGACAAAAGTAAGATCAGGTATTTCATTATGACCTCTCGGTCAAATTTAAATCAGATAGCCTTTAATAGTGCAATTTCAAGTTTGATTTGAAGGGAAGAATTTTTAACCAATCTATTCCTAATTTAGGCTGTAGGCTATAGGCTGTGGGCTTTAGGCTTAATGTTAAATGCTGTAGGCTGCAGGCTATAGGGCAACCCTGCCCAAGCCCCATGTTCTCTTAGGCACCGGCGGTAGTGTGTGGGGGCCTACAGCCCACAGCCTATAGTCTGTTTTTGCAGGTTCGCACATTCTCAGTCAATTCATCTGTGCAAGTTACTATACATTACTCAGTACACGGACTAATAAAAAGTGCAGCGTATTTTTCTTAACCAATCCACAAATTTAGCGTAGGGGCGAGGCATGCCTCGCCGGGCTCGTTCAGCGTGGTAAAAAATACGTAATCGAACTTTTGAATTACAGCACTAAGTTGAAACTGTACCGGCAAAACAGAATTCATACCGAAGAAACCTGAAATTTGGTCAGGATTCGTGCCTGCAGGGGCTCAGGAGACCAGCTCTCCAAGCCGCCTTTCGCATTCGAGCATCGACCTGACCGAGTGGTAATTGATCTTCCAGGGATGTCCCATATAATCCCAGATCAACTCGTTGGAGGGGCCGATAAGCGGGTACCATTCTCCGACCTGGTGATTGATCAGGTGGTCGAACACGAAACGATGGACATTCCCGTAAGCCTCCCGGTAACACTCATCGCCGAAAAGGGCCAGGGCATCGAGCATGGCCACCAGTGTCTCGCCCTGCTGCCAGAACTCCTTGTTTCTCTCCCGCGCCGGCCCGCGGTGCGGCCCCTCGCAGTAGACGCCGCCGAATTCGCGGTCTATTCCATATTCCAGGCAGTGATCGTAAAGCTTCCGTATTCTCTGGATATAAAGGTTTTTGTCCAGCCCCAGGACTTTGATCGAATGGTTTAAAAGCCAGCCGAACTCGACATTGTGTCCGAAGGAAGTGTTGTCCAGGGGCCGTCCCTCGGATTCATCCGCATCACGGTCGGAGCCCCAGACATTTTTGAAAATAATCGCCCGTTTCGGAGTGAAATCCAGGCCGAATTGCGCTATCCCGGTCCCGTGCTCGGGATGCAGCATTCTTCTGCAGATAAGTTCGATGATCTCCACCGCACAGCGCTTGTGAAGCTCTTTCCCGCCGGCTTGG
>CAZSTM010000274.1:0-6094 GCA_964609635.1 uncultured Gemmatimonadales bacterium | reverse complement strand
TGTTCGGCATACCGAAAAAGGCGGAGTTGATCAGCTTGAGGACCTTTGCGGTCAGTACCGGATCCAGCTGGATAACTTTCAACAGGTCCCTGGGGGAGGAGTTGATATCGTTAGCCAGCTCAATGACTTTGGTAACCGTAGTGGGCAGGCTGGGCATCTTCTCGATCGCGGCCGTTAACTTCCTTCCAATTTCATCCTGAGACTCCAAGTATTACCCCCCGCAAGCGTAATCGACCAATTCTCGAATTGCCCCTCCAGCGAATTGAAAAGCCGGAATTCGTCATGTTTTTATATTGATCTATCTTAAAATATTTCCCCGCGCATTGCAAGAGTTTTGCGCTCTGTAATTATCAATGGCCGCCGCCCGCTCTGTCAGATGAGGAAATTACTTGAGGAATAATCAGTTCTGTTATTTCCGGCGGCGAATAAATACGATAGGGAAAAACCAGGCCGGTTCCCATTCCGGAACTGATATGCACTCGACATCCGTCGAGACAGATCAATCCTGAAGGGGTTCTACGAGGCGCATCGCTGCCGGTGAACAAAGCTCCGAAAAAAGGAATTCGAATCTGACCACCGTGGGTATGCCCGCACATCACCACTTTCGGATCGATCGGCCGAACGCATTCCAGCCTCTCCGGGCTGTGCATTAAAACCAGTCGTAACGCCTCTTCGTTCTTGCTCTCATACAGTGAGGCAGGATTGTCTCTTTCGGTAGTAGGGTCATCCATACCGAAAATCTGGCAGGTGCATCCCTGTTCGGTAACTACTTGTTCGACCTCATTACGCAGTACCCGTACTCCGACACACTCAAGAGACTCCAGCAGGCGCTCGAGGTTATTGGGCACCCGGCAGGTGATTTTTTCGGGCCCGATGATATCGCCTAAAACAACCTTGAACCACTGCAGGATATTTTGAGGCTGGAAGGAAAAATAATCGTGATTACCCAGAACCGCGAATTTGCCGTATCTAGCCTTCAACTTTCCGAGAACATCCGCCACGGATTCAATCCCGGAGTCATCTTCGATCAGATCTCCGGTGATAAAAACGAAATCCCACTCTTTGTCGCTCATGGCTTCAACCGCTGCCAGCCTCCGGCCGGTCGTGCCACTGGCATGGATATCGGAAAGGTGGAGAACTCGCAATTGCTCAAGCCTGTCGGCCTTGGTCTTTACAGCAGGGCCGAGTTTCAAGGTGCGAAAACGAATCCGCCGGCCGTTGAATAATTCACACGCCAGAACAGCAGACAGGCCGCAGAGTAGCAAAACCAGCATGAGATTCAAATCCGTTCTCTCCTCGGTTTATCTTTTTCCGGTAATATTCATATTCAGGCTAACCGCGATCCTGGGGTCTGCCCGGCACGGTTCCTCGAAATTCTGAAACAGGTAGATACCAAGGCGGCCGAGCAAAGTTTCGCCGCAGAATCCGCCTCCCAGGTCTTGTTTCAAGCTGTTATAGCCCAGTTCAGGGTCATCCTTGAAAAAGGCGATCCCGGCCTCGTAAACGGCCTCCGCTCGCCAGCGAAAAAACAGATGGTCGATCAGCGGCAAGTCCGGAAGGCTGAATCCATAGGAAGCCTGAAACAGCAGCATCCTGTCGCCCGAGAAAGTGAAATTATCGTACCCGCGCAAGGTGTTTCCCAGGGTATAGCCTCGCTGGAACGGCAGGGCTTTGTCGGCGAAAGCCCCCTTGAACCAGAAAAAAGTATGGTGTCTGAGGCCGAAAGTATCCCAGCGCTTGAAACTAAAATCCAGGCGACTGAAACTATGTCCGCCCCCCAAGGCTCCACCGGCTACTTCCGCTTCGAGCCGGGCCCAGAAACCCGAAGAGACAAAAAGGAAATCGTTACGGGTATCAATCAGGCAATCGAGTACAAAAGAGCGAATCGATCCCGGCTCCACCGGCAGGTTGGGCCGGAACTCCTCCACTCCGAATAAAGTAAAGGGCGACTGATTCGCCAGGCTGTAATACTGTTCATCCTGAAAAGCCAGGCCAAGCCTGGAGCCTTTGCCCAGGTTTCGCCGAAAGAACACGCCGTAGCCCTCCCGGCGAAAATAATAACGGTGATCGTTACCGGTGAAAAAGGCCTTTACGGCGTTGTCCAGATTATCCATGCGCCAGCGGTCATTGGTATCGGTCAACGAGCGAACCCTTATTCCCATATGGTATCTTCCCGCCTGGTCAAAAGGCATTCGCACGACCGCTTCAAACCCGAACGCCTTGCGGGTAGTCGAGGTTATCACCCGCGCTTTCAGCAGAGGGAGCTCGGGGAATTCCGGCCGTGCCAGCCTGAAGCCCCAAGATAAGGAAAAACCATCCACCCGGTCATAGCCCTCGAGTGCAAATCCGCCGAGCCTATTGAATTTCAGCTCCGAATGAAGAGGAAGCCTCCGTCCGCTGCGGCCTACTTCCAGCTTTTCTCCGATCAGGTTCAGGCAGCGCTGGGAATTGATTTTCACGGTCTCGCCGACCACAACCGCCTTACGGGACTTGAACATCTCGCCGCCAATCAAAATCACATCACCGCCTACCCTGGCGCGGGACCTGAGACCGAGCTCCCCGCCTATCATTATCACAGTGCCGGTGATACTGCAGTCGACCGAAATATCGCAATCAATAATAATCATATCGACCGCACCGGCCGGCGGATTCGAGGACAAAACGGTATCTGACCGGAACACCAGATAATTACCGTCATCCAGCACGCTTTCTATTCGTTCGCAGACCTGGTCCTCGATTTCAAGTTCCACCTTGCTCTTATCAGCCTCGGCCTGCGCGGAACAGACAATCAGAAAGCCCACCGAAAGCCACCATACCAAACAGTTCATATTCAGGATAGGTTTCATCAGTCAGTCAACCGTTTTTCTTCCCGATACAATAAAAGCGGTCTCCTTTTCGAGGCCGCTAAAAAATACCTGCCACTCGATAGAATAAAGATAACTCAAATTTCCAGCAGAGAAAACAGAAAAACCAGTCTCAGCTTCCAGACCTGCAATTGATCTCTGGAAATTCCTTTAAAGCCCTCTATCAAGATATTCAACCGATCGCCGGTAACATAGGCACGGCCCAGCGGCAAGCCCTGCCCATCGGTAATCTCCAGTCGCATCAACCCGGGCAGCAAGCTGCTGGAGGTGGTCTCATAGGCATCCAGCACCACTGTCTCGCCTTCGGTCAGGCTGAGATAGGGTTTTCCCAAAACCCCTCCCAGATTGCCCGGCAAAAAGCGGCGATAGTGTTTTCGGACAGTGATCGAGTCTTGTCTCGGTCCTTTAGGGAGCACTATCGTCGAAGGATCGCACACTGCCAGCTCAAACTGTTGTTCCGAGCCACCGCCGATACCGATCAGGTCAATCTTTTTCAGGGTCGGGCGGAGCGTGTAGAAAATCAAAGGCTGCTCTCTGTCACGATCGGCGGAAGGAAAACCGGTCAGTTCTCCTTGTTTGTGCAGCGCGGTTGAAGGGCGGAAAATCAAATCCGGAGGGATACTTTTCAGCAAACTGCGTGAATAAAAGCCGCAGGCAAAATAGCTGATTACGCAAAAGGCAGCATAAAGAAACAATGCACCTGCCACGAAAGTCACGGCCAGATACATCCTTTTGTACGGACTCAGCCTGGCTTGACTTTCCCGTTTGAGTAACTTCTGCAGGCTCACCTCATCCTGGTGACGTTCTTTTTCCTTGTGAGCGTAATAGCTAAGCTGCGAGAAATCACTGCGATCCACCAGGACAACTTCATCTTCCCTATCCTCTTTTTCTTCTTTATCCCCTTTGTACCTCAGTACTTTTTCATACCGGTACTCATCCGGCTTGGTGTCCAATTTAAACTGGTCCTGGGCTTTGAATTCCTTACGCTGCAGATCGGCCAGAGGAATGGAATCGCCCCTACCCGCTCCTCCTGCTCCCCCCGCTCCTCCGGCACCTCCCTCTCCACTTCCCCCTCCTGCTCCTCCAACTCCCGATCCCCCTCTCCCACCCGGGCCACGGACACCCCCATCCGCGTTCAGGGCTTCGAAAGAGGTGTGTTCCTCGTCTAAAATTTCCTCGGCGTCATTGGCAATATCCTGTTTAAGGTTATGCACCACCTGGTAAAAATTCTCCCCGGACATCATTTTGTCATTAATCTGTGCGTTCCAGTCCGGTCCTATCTTTTCATAAAGAACCTGCTCGAAATCCTGTCCGAAATTCGCCTCCAGAGTGGCCAACCAGACATCAAAATCGACAAACTGCTCGACCACGGTGGAATCGGCATTCTCATTTCCGGTGTCTGAGATCTCCCCGGCGGCCTCTTCATCCTCGGGTTCTGCGGAGACGGTTTCAAACTCTTCTACCTCGTTGGTCTCTTTCTCAACGGACTTCCCATCCGGAAAACCGTCTTTCGGCGATTCGTCTTCGGAAGGTTCGGGTAAATCATTTTCTGTTTCACGATCGTAAGCCATAGTTTCTTTCGTCCTGCTGCAAACTACAAGATCTCCTCTACCAGTTCAAAACGCAGTTGTGAATTTTCCTTCCCATGGGAAGCGCCAGATATCCGTCGTAGTTCAGATAGCGAGTTATCGCGATAATCGAGATGCTGTTCTCCCCTTTCGACAAGGCCTTGGAGTTCTCCAGCGGCAGAACAAGAGAGTAATTCCCGGGACCGTCAACCACCAGCCCGGCGGTGTCCGCCAGCACCAGTCCACCTTCGGTCAATCCCACGCTTACCTCGAGTTCAATCCGGCCGATAAACTCACTCAGCCTCTCCGGCCGGGGGCTGCCGACCTGCACCTCCAGCAGGAAAACGCTGTCTGTACGGTTCAAAAGCGTACTGCAGTCATCCTGGATCCCGAGGCCCTCCTCGGTCAAAACATTTAGTTCCGCTCCGAGAAAATAAGGGTCCGCCGGCTCCGGAGGATGAAAAAACGGAGAATAAAGGTTATTCCGGCAGCCCGGGACCGCCGAAAGAAACAAACATATCGAGATAAGCGCTGCCTGCCACGCGGTTTTCATTCTTAAGACCACTCTTAAATTCATTATGTCCCAATCAACCAGCCAAGTCAAGTCAATTTCCGAAATAAACCGGAGGTGCAGATTCTTGCTCCCTGCAATTATTTAAGGCAAAAAACATACCTCAATGCCGGTTATAACGTTAGATATCAACCTAAATTTTGACAAAAGCGTCCTACAGACATAAATTATGGCTTTGTTAAGCCGCTTAACACCAGCCGGGTCAGCAGACCGGCTAGCTGCGTTTTTACACTGAAAGGACAGGGATGGCTTACCTTAAGCCGGTTTGGCAGCCTGTATTATCGATAACCTGGAAGTCGGTTTGGCCTGTTGTTTCAGCCTTATCCCTGGTCGTGAGTGTCTCCGTATTCGCCAAAGCCCCATCCGACACCTCTGTCGCGCGGTTCAATTTTCCCAAGGCGATATACTCTTCAACCACCCTGAAGTTGAATCTTCCGGAAAAGAAAGTCTCGGATGCAGAATCTCCTGCCTGGACCGTTCAGGTTCATCGCTGGGAAAATGATTCGCCGCAGGATGCACCCGTGGTGCTCGCCGCAGGCCAGCAAGCCCGTTTGAGCATCTCCGGCAGCGGCCATTACATCCTGAGCGCCCGCGCAGGTTCCCTGAGCCACCTGCGAGTGGTCAGGTCGCTTCCCGGCTGGGTATCTATTCTTCCACCGCTGCTGGCGATATTTCTGGCTCTGGTATTTCGCCAGGTGATTCCCGCCCTGTTTTTCGGTATTTGGGTGGGCACCAGCCTGCTGTTCGACCTCAGTCCCTGGACCGGCCTTCTGCGGCTGCTGGATACCTACCTGATACAGGCGATGACCGACCCGGACTACGTGCGAATTATCATTTTCAGCATGACTCTGGGAGGCATGGTAGGATTGATTACCCGTTCGGGAGGAGCCGCCGGCCTGATCGAGGGTCTGTCCCGGCTGGCGGTCAGCAGACGTATGGGACAGGTCAGCACCTGGCTGATGGGTCTGTTGATCTTCTTTGATGACTATTCCAACACCCTGATGGTGGGAAACACCATGCGCCCGTTCACCGATAAGCTGAAAATATCCCGGGAGAAACTTTCCTTTATCGTGGACTCCACGGCAGCACCG
>CAZSTM010000273.1:0-6111 GCA_964609635.1 uncultured Gemmatimonadales bacterium | reverse complement strand
TAAAATGAGGGATCGCGCTCACCCGCCGAGAAAAAGCAAAGACCGGCGAGCCGGTCTTTGCTCTGCTAAAATCTTGTTAACAATCCGCAGATTTCACAGATTTTCCAAGATTTTAAAAAGGCAGAAATCAAGCATTTAAGATTTTCATCAGACCTGAGGTGCACAAGCGGGATTTATACCGGTTATTTACCTCTTTTTCTTGCACCAGCGGTTCGCCCATTCCAGGATCGAGGTATACCAGAAAACCGTGTTCTGCGGCTTCAGTATCCAGTGCCCCTCGTCCGGGAACCTGATAAAGCGGCTGGGCACGCCCTGACGCTGGAGCGCAGTGAACATCTGCTCGCTGCCGCCTACCGGCACCCGCCAGTCGAGGTCTCCATGGGTGAGCAGCATGGGAGTTTGAAAATTCCGGGCGTAACGGATCGGTGAGAGCTTGTCATAGAGCCCGGGCTTCTCCCACGGAGTCCCGAGCAATTCCCACTCCGGGAACCAGAGTTCTTCCGTGCTGCCGTAGGCGCCCCACTGGTCGGCATCTCCGGCGTGGCTGATCAGGGTCGTAAACATACGGTCGCGGTTGTGACCCTCCAGCCAGTTGCAGACAAAGCCACCGAACGAGCCGCCCCAGGCGGCCACGGCCCTGGAGTCGATAAAGGAGTTTTGTTTGAGCACGTAACGCACTCCGGCGATGATATCCGCGATCACCCGGCCTCCCCAGTCGCCGCGGATCTGGTCGGTAAGCTCCTGGCCGTAACCGGTCGAGCCCCGCGGGTTGCAGGTGAAAACCACGTAACCGGCGCCTGCAAAAAGAGCGTACTCGTGACGAAAGGCGCGGCCGAACATCTGCTGGGGACCTCCGTGTATGCGTACCAGCATCGGATATTTTCTCGCCGGGTCGAAGTCGACGGGTTTGAACAGCATCCCGTGCACTTCTGTTCCGCCTGCGCCTTTAAAGTAAACATCCTCCCCTTCCGGGACATAAACCTCTTGCCAGAGATCGTCGTTGTGCCCGGTAACCAGTCTCAGACCGCCGGTCAGGCGGTCGAACACGGCCAATTCGTAGAGGTAGGCAAACGGACGGTGCCGGAAGATAAAGAAATCCTCTCCGGCCGGTGCCTGGCAATCGAAATGGTAACCCGCTCCCGCGCCCAGCGCATTGCCCAGCACCTTGCTCACCGGCCCTCCCAGGCGGCCCACTGCAAACAGGTCCGCATCCCCCTCATCCTCGGCCTCGAAAAACAGGGTGTCGGAGCTTGCCGACCAGAAGATATCCCCTACACTGCGTCCGAATTGGGCGGTAAGGTTTTTCAGCTCCCGGGTCTGCAGGTTCAGCACTACCAGGTCATACTCATCGGACTCATAGCCGGGCCGCCGGGTGGCCCGCCAGGCAAGAAAGCGGCCGTCGGGAGAGGGCCGCGGGCCGTTGTCGGCAGCCGGGTTGCTCGATAATATCTCGATTTCTCCCCCGGCCGCCGGCACCCTGTAGACCTCGCTGTTGTAGCTTACCGCCTGGTCGCTGTCCTGGTTACAGGCGAAATACACCCACTCGCCGTCCGCGGAAAGGGAAAACTGGCGCCCGGCCGAGCCCATCCAGTAGTTGAGAGCATCGAATTCCAGCGAGGGCGTCAGGTCGGTTATCCGGCTTCCATCGGTATCCAGGCGAAAAAGGTGGATTGCCTTGCCGTCCCAGTAAGTGTCCCAGTGACGGTACATCAGCTTGTCGTGGACCTTGGCTTTCATCTTTGACTGCTTTTTCACACTGTCGCGCACGGCAACCGTGTCGAGGTCGACGGCATCCGGATAGACCCTGCCGGCCAGGATAAAACAATCGCCGTGGGGGCTGTAAACGAAATCCCCCACCCCGCCGGGAAAATCGCTTACCGCTTTTGCCTCGCCAGGCCGATCCAGGGGCAGCAGATAAATCTGCCTGTGGTTATCCTTGACCCGGTCGGAAAGAAAAGCCAGGGACTTGCCGTCCGGGCTCCAGCGTGGCGTGCTGTTGTGCTCGCCGTTGAAGGTTACCCGGCGTGGTTCTGCGGCATCGCCTTCCAGGCTCTGGATATAGATGTCGCTTGCGCTCTTGTCGGTCTCATAGTTCAGGGAGGAGACAACGTAAGCCACTTTTCGGCCGTCCGGGGAGAGCGCGGGCGAGGAAACGCTTTTTACCTTAACCACATCCGAGGGGGTGTAGGGCTTCCCGGATGAAGCCGGGAACAAGTAACCGCTCAGACACGTTGTCAGCAGAGCGATCAGTGCCGGGGCAATATAAAATTTGCTGCTCATCGACATCCTCCCTTTCCGACCGCGGTCGGGCTCAGGTATAGATTATCTTGAAAAGCACAGGATTTGCGAGTAAGTTAATTTAAACTTTCCAGTCCACTCCGGGAAAACCCACCCGGTCACCCTTTTTTAAAGGGGACAACAGGGGGATTTAGACAGAATCTAAGGCTGCAATCTGGAAAAATCAACAGCGGAGAAACCATGTCCGTGCAAGCTATAAGCTGGCTGGGCCGGGTTCCCAAAGCGAGGGTTCGCCTGCTCGACCAGACACTCCTGCCCGCTCAGGAGAATTACCTCGAACGCAGCGACTACCGCCTGCTGGCCGAGGACATCCGCCGCCTGGCGGTCCGCGGGGCGCCGGCTATCGGGGTCGCCGGGGCTTTCGGGGTGGTTCTGGGTCTCCAGGAAGAAGCCGGCCGGCCGGCCGAAACCCTTCGCGCGAAAATGTCCGAGGTGGCCGACCTCCTGTCCTCGACCCGCCCCACCGCCGTGAACCTCTTCTGGGCAATCGAACGAATGAAAAAGGCTCTCAAAGCTTTCAGCGAGGATACGCCCACAGAGGGTCTTCTGAAGGGACTAGAGAAGGAAGCGCTTGAAATCTACGAGGAAGACCGCAGGCTGTGCCGGGCGATCGGCGAGCATGGAGCAATTCTGATCGAGCCGGGACAGCGGATACTCACCCACTGTAACGCCGGGGCTCTGGCCACTGCGGGAATCGGAACTGCGCTGGCGGCGATTTATACCGCGCACGAACAGGGCAAAAAAGTCCGCGTGTTTGTCGATGAGACACGGCCTCTGCTGCAGGGAGCCAGGCTTACCGCCTGGGAGCTGCGCCGCGCCGGGATCGAGGCCACCCTGATCTGCGACAACATGGCCGGCTGGGTCATGAAACGTTCAGAGGTGGACCTGGTGATCACCGGAGCGGACCGTATCGCAGCCAACGGGGATGCAGCCAACAAAATCGGCACCTACAGCCTGGCCTGCCTGGCCGCCCGGCATTCAATACCATTTTATATCGCCGCCCCGTTCAGCACATTCGACCTTAACCTGGAGGACGGCGGCGGCATCCCCATAGAGGAAAGATCCCCGGAGGAGGTAGCCGAGCCTTTCGGCCTGAAACTCTCCCCGGAAGGGATCAAGGTGTTCAACCCGGCTTTCGATGTGACGCCTGCGGAGCTGATCTCCGGCTTTATCACCGACAGGGGTATCATACGGCCGCCGTACAGGGAGAGTATACCCAGGGTTCTGGGTAAAAACACATAAGGGCACAGAGGGCAGGGCTCGCGAGTGAACGCGAGCGAGAGGCATGGGAGCAGGGCTCGAAAACCGGAGCGAAGCGGAGATCCGCGCGCTTGCACGCGACACCGAATGCGCTGCGAGTGGAGTGGATGGCCGTGCTCCTGCATTTTGATTTGAGCAATTGATTAAAGCCTCACTGTTTATATCGTTTTTCGTAGAACTGTCTGATCTTCTGTCGCACCTCATCGCTGTAACCGTCCCTGTGCCACAGGTGGCCCTCCTGACTGTATACATGCCGCTCCAGGAGTTCTTTGGCCAGCTCCTCTCCTGCGGCCTCTTTCAGCTGGGGAATGAATTTTTCGTAGAAATGCTTGGCCACCTCGTACATTCCGTGCCACCAGGTATAATCGGGACCCTGCATCGCGGCTCCGTGGCGGCCTCTCCTCCCCTCGTGATGCCAGAGCTCCCACCAGGTCCACTCGATCGGATCGTCAAAATCGACCGCGGTTATTTTGCCGGCTTTGCGCAGCTCTTCGATAATATCCCTGGCAGGCCCGGCGAACTTGTCATTATACAGCAGAACCACCTGGTCAAACTGGGAATAGGCGCCCTCGACGAACCGTGCTTGGTGGCACTGCCGGCAGACCTGCTGCATATTGTTTCGGCGATCCTTCCAGGGCAACACCGCCTTTACCTTCTTTTTCTCACCATTGCCGGTCTCTTGCACGGAGCCGACTTCAGGTAGTTGCGGAAGTTCTCCGGGTATGTCTTCCTTGGAGTCATCCTCGTAGATCACCATGTTGAGTTTGATCGAGATAGGCGGCCTGAGAGTCCAGGAGATGCGCGCTCCGACATCATGGGTGACTGGCTGCTCGCCTGCGGCGCTCATGTGACAGGAGGAGCAGGTGGGTCCGGAAAAGTACTCCCGGCCGGCCCTCCAGGGATCACTGTCCAGGTTCATTTTCTCGCGGTTGGCGTGGTAGAGTATCCCGTGCTTGGATTCGTTCCAAACCTCGATCTGCGGATGATCCGGTCCCAGGTGGCACTTGCCGCAGGCCTCGGGCTGACGGGCCTGGGCTTTGCTGAATTCGTGACGGGTATGGCAGGCGGAACAGGATCCCATCGAACCGTCCGGATTGATCCGCCCCATGCCGGTGTTCGGCCAGGTGTCCGGCGTGGGCCGGCCGGAATCATCTATGCCGACCCTTGAGCCGTGACATTGGCGGCAGCCCGCATTAACCGCCGGTTGACCGCCTAGCACCTCTCCCAGCAGGTTGTCCAGCGATCCGAGAATCTGGCCGGCCTTGGCGTGATGTGAGCCTTTCTGCTCGTTGTACTCGCTTTCGTGGCATTCGGCGCAATCCCTGGGAGAGACTATTACTGCGATAGTGGAACCGTAATGCTCGAAAGCATCGAGATCGGAAACCTCCGCCTTATGGCAGTAATCACAGGTAATATCCATCTCGCCGTGCCTGGATGAGCGCCATTGGGCCACTATCCCCGGAGATTCTTTCTCATGACAACTCACGCAGGTAGCTTCCTCAACCTGGGCCTGCACCCCGGGCACGGCAAAAGAGAAGGTGGCAATCAAACACAGACCGGCTAAAAAGAGTCTCCAAAACGTGCGAATCAGTATCACTGTCAACTCCTTTCCTGGCAGGTTGGTAAATCCTAAGGATTACCAGAAAATCAACTGAAAAAGACTATGTCGTACAGGGTGTCGAAAGAAAATTATGTTTATTCTCTTTCAAGGTGATTCGGTCGAGCCTTTTTCAAGTTTTCACCGCCTCTCCCCCGGTTTTATCCTGACAAAACCCGGAAGAGACAAGCTTTTTGAACCGGAAACGGAGAAATTAAGGCTACCTTAAATAATATAATTATTTTAAAGAAAATCAATCCCTTCTCCTGCGGGCTGAATCGTCCCGAATGGAAAATCATTTAATCTTTGAGAGAGTCTAAAAAACATTCTCTGGTTTTTGTTGCTTTTTTTCGGGATACCTGATACAATTGGTTCTCACCTTTACAGGTGCGGCCGCTGATTGCTTTTAATTGTGTTTAAAACAGTCTATTCCAAAATTAGAAAAACACTTCTGCTATCGAGCAACCAGGATAATTGCGCAATATTAAAACCGGCAGGCGGCTCTATAATTTGACAAAACAATCGGTTGCTGTTAGACTGTTTTCTGTCGTATCTTTACAACCCACTATAATCCTCTAATTAACTTAATCTTACCGTTTTCATGCGGAGGCACACGATGTCATTACTCAAATCCAAGCTCTCCCAAAAAATCCCCGTCTGGCAGGAAGACCTGAAATCTCTCCTGGCCGAGCACGGGGACAAATCACTCGGGGAAGTTACCCTGCAGCAGATGTATGGTGGATCCCGCGGCGTGAAATCGTTGTTTTGCGATACTTCGCTCGTCGATCCCGAAAAGGGCCTTATTATACGCGGTCGTCCGGTTCTCGAGCTTGCGGACCGGCTCCCTGAGGAAATTTACTTCCTGCTGCTAACCGATGATCTGCCGACCGAAGAAGAGCTGAAAGACCTCCAGGAAGAATATAAAAAAGTTCCTCGGCTTCCGGGTAATGTCTGGG